>JBBRXD010000169.1:0-5282 GCA_038248775.1 Lysobacterales bacterium
GCCGCCATGCCCGTCGACAAGAGGCGTCGCGGCCAAGGCCGCTCCCACAGGCCGCTTCCGCGCGCGGCGCAGTCCGTCGCCGGCGAAGATTGCCAATGCCGCCCAGATAAAGGCGAAGCCGACCAGGCGCTTGAGGTCGAAGACTTCATGGAAGACGAACACGCCGGCCAGCAATTGCAGCGTCGGCCCGATGTACTGGATCAGGCCGACCGTCGACAGCTGCACGCGCCGCAGGGCAAACGCAAACCCGATCAAGGGCAAGGCAGTCAGCGCACCGCCAAAGACCAGCAAGGCATCCACGCCCGTGCCCCAGGCGTCGAAGAATCCGCCCTGCCCATGGCTTTCAGCCCACAGCAGCACCGCCAGCGCCGGTATGAACAGGTAGACGCTCTCCACGCCCAGGCCGGCAACGGCGTCTATCGCCAGCAATTTGCGCAGCAGCCCGTAAAAGGCGAACGACAGTGCCAGGCAGATCGCAATCCACGGGAGCTGTCCGAATTGAAAGGTCAACCAGGCCACGCCCATCATTGCCAGGGCCACGGAGATCCATTGCGCGCGGCCGAGGCGTTCATGCAGCAGCGCCACGCCGAGCAATACATTCAACAGTGGGTTGATGAAATAGCCAAGGCTGGCCTCGATCACGTGGCCGGCATTGACCGCCCAGACGTACAGGGTCCAGTTAACGCCAATAAGCAGGCCACTTAGCGCCAGCATCCACGCCGCGCGCGGACGCGCAAGTGCGGCACGCAACCAGCCAGGGCCTTGGGTCCACATCAGCCAGGCCACCACCAGCAAGGTGCTCCAGATAACCCGATGGGCAACGATCTGCAGCGACGGCACCACCTTCAGCAGATGCCAATACAAGGGCATCAGCCCCCACAGCACGAACGATCCGATGGCTACCCAAAGGCCGAGGCGGGCGTCGTTGTTGCTCGGACTCATGGCTTTGCCCCATGCGCCTTGGCGCGGGGCAACACCTGCAGGGGCGTTACCGCGGCGGCCATGGGGCCGGTGGTCGACGAAAGGCTGCTCATAGCGGATCAGGCAACGCGTTCGAGTTGCAAGATCGCGTCTTTCAGCGGAAGGCCCCAGCGGTAGCCGCCCAGCGAACCGTCGCCGCGGATGATGCGATGGCAGGGAACCACGATGGCGAGACGATTTTGCGCGCAGGCACGGGCAACGGCGCGCGCGGCGTTCGGCTGACCCAGCGCTTGCGCCAATTGCGCGTAGCTGCGCGTCTGTCCACGCGGAATCTTCATCAAGGCTTGCCAGACACGCTGCTGGAAGGCGGTGCCGATCAATTCGATATCGAGCTTGCCCGATTGGCCGGCAAGCAATTGCGCCACCTGCCTGACCCGCGGCGCCAGGAATTCATCACTTCCGTCCTGCACCCGGCTGATGTCGGCATTGGGGAATTCGCCACGCAACTCCGCCTCGAGCGCAGCCGCATCCTCGCCCAGCGCAATCGAACACAGTCCACGCTCGGTGGCCGCGACCAGTGCCTGGCCGAGCTCGGTTCCAATAATGGTCCAGCGAATCTGCAAGCCCTCGCCGCCACGCCGGTACGCACCCGGTAACATTCCAAGGCGCGCTGCTCCGTCCTGGTAAACCCGGCTGCTGGAACCATAGCCAGCCTCGTAAACAGCCCGGGTAACGTCGCCACTGCCGCGTAATTCGCGCTTCAGGGTCGCCAGCTTTTTCTGCGCGCAATACTCCGCCGGGCTCAGCCCAAACGCAGCCCGGAACCGGCGCTGCAAATGGGTCGGACTCAGGCCGACCTCCGCGCCCAAGGCGTCAAGGCTGTAGTGGCCGCTGTCGAGCAGGCTGCGGGCTTTGTCCAGGCGGGGATCAGCTGCGTTCGTTTCCATGGCCCCAGATTATGCCTCTGCGCGCACGGTCGCTATCCGGATCTTGCTCCACCCAAGGGACTGCATGTGGGAGCGGCCTTGGCCGCGATGCTCTTGCCGGAGTCAATCGCGGCCGAGGCCGCTCCCACACGGGAGTCAATCGCGGCCGAGGCCGCTCCCACAACACCGGTCGCTCGCAAAGGTTTAACACTCCGGCAGATAACCTGCGAGGCAGTATCGGAGAACCGAAATGACCGACAAGAAGCGACTGACGGCGGATGATTTCGATCCGAAGGTGATGCGGTTGTTTGACCAGTACGTGCATGGCCAGATCGATCGACGCGGGTTCCTGACCGGCGCCGGCCAGATGGCGATCAGCGCAGCGGCGGCGACCGGCTTGTTGGCAGCGCTGAGCCCGAACTTCACGGCGGCGCAGCAGATCAAGCCGAACGACAAGCGACTGAAGGCCGAGTTTGTCGAATTCGATTCACCGAAGGGCTATGGCAAGGCGCGCGGTTACCTGGTGCAGCCGGCCAGGGCCAAGGGACCGCTGCCGATGGTGTTGGTGGTGCATGAGAACCGTGGACTGAATCCGCACATCGAGGACGTGGCGCGGCGGTTTGCGCTGGAAAACTACATCGCGTTTGCGCCCGATGCACTGTTCCCACTGGGCGGCTATCCCGGCGACGAGGATTCGGCGCGAACGATGTTCGGCAAGTTGGACCAGGACAAGACAAAGGAAGATTTTCTCGCGGCGGTCGCGGTGCTTTCAGGCATCAAGGGCGGCAACGGGCGCATGGGTGCGGTCGGCTTCTGCTACGGCGGCGGCATGGTCAATTTCCTGGCGACGCGGGTACCGACGCTCGCTGCTGCTGCGCCGTTCTACGGCCAGGGTGCGCCGCTGGAAGACGTGGCGAAGATCAAGGCGGAGATGTTGATTGTGCTGGCGGCTAACGACGAGCGGATCAATGCGGCATGGCCGGCCTATGAAGCGGCATTGAAGGCGGCGAAGGTGAAGTTCAGCAGTTTCCAGCCTGCGGGCACGCAGCACGGTTTCCATAACGACACGACGCCGCGCTACGACGAGAAGGCGGCGCACCAGGCTTGGGAATTGACGACGGCGCTGTTTGAGCGGCAGTTGCGCAGGGGGTGAAGGGGCTGAATATCGCGGCCAAGGCCGCTCCCACTGGGGGCGGATCGCGGCCAAGGCCGCTCCCACTGGGGATGTCAACAGGGGGTTTTCAGTCGCTCCAGACTGTTGCCTGGTGAGTGACCGGCATCACGATGGCGGCGAGCTTGGCGTCGCCGCTTAGTGCGCTGATGGCGTCGGCCAGGATGGCGGCCGTTTCGCGCAGCAGCGGGTCCGGGCGATTCTTGGCGGCAGCTTCGGCAGCGACCTGCTGTGCGACGTTGCGCTCGTTCGCCTGCAGGCCGTCGTCGTCGTCCGGACCACCGGGCAACACCAGCCCCAGGGCCTTGCGCTCGGCGGAACGCTGCTTGCGCTTGGCCAGGTCACGGTCGCGTTCGATGCGGCGATCGGCTTCGTTCAGGGAAATGACTTTGCGCTCGCGGTCGAGCTTGAACTGAGCCACGTCTTGCGCCCACCAGCTGAACTCGCGGTCGGCGGCGACGCGCGTGTTGTGCTGCGACAGCAGGCGCGGAATGATCGGCTTGAAGTTGCCCAGGTTGCTGTGCGGCGCGGTCTGGATGCGGGTGGCCGGCAAGGCGTTGTCGAAGGTACTCTCGCCGAATTCGCTCGCGTCCACCGTCACCGGGAACTGGATTTCCGGAACCACGCCGGCGTGCTGCGTGGTCTGGCCGTCAACGCGGAAGAACTGCGCGATGGTCAGTTTCACCTGGCCATATTGCTGAGCAGCCTTGGTCGGCCAACGGTCCAACGGAATCAGGTTCTGCACGGTGCCCTTGCCGAAGGTCGGCTCACCCACGATCAGGCCGCGGCCGTAATCCTGGATGGCAGCGGCGAAAATTTCCGTGGCCGATGCCGACGAACGATTCACCAGCACGGCCAACGGACCATCCCAGGCGACGCCGCTCTGGTCATCGTTTTCAACGGCCACGCGGCCGCCGGATTCACGCACCTGCACCACGGGACCGCGGTCGATGAACAGGCCAGTCAACTCGACCGCCTCCACCAGCGAACCACCGCCGTTCTCGCGCAGGTCCATCACCACGCCATCCACGCCCTGCGCCTTCAATTCTGCCAGCAGGCGCGCGGTGTCGGAGGTGGCCGAACGCGCATTCGGATCGCCGCGGCGCGCGGCTTCGAAGTCCAGGTAGAAGCCCGGCAACGTGATGACGCCGATTTTCTTGCCCTGCACGTCGATCACCGACTTGCTGGCAGCTTGCTCTTCGAGCTTGATGGTGTCGCGCACCAGGGTGACCAGCTTGTGCGGGCCGTCGATGCCGGAATCGGCTGGCAACACATCCAGGCGCACCTTGGTGCCCTTGTTGCCACGGATCTGGTCGACAACATCATCGATGCGCCAGCCCACCACGTCCGTCATCGGGCCCTTGTCGCCCTGGCCAACGGCCACCACGCGGTCGCCGACCTTGATCTTGCTGCTGGACGCGGCGGGACCACCCGGCACCAGCGTGCGAATGACCACGAACTCGTCCTGGCGCTGCAACACCGCGCCAATGCCCTGCAGCGACAGGCGCATCTGCATGTCGAAGTTCTCGGCGCTGCGCGGGCTCATATAGCTGGTGTGCGGATCAATGGACGACGCATACGCATTCATGAAGAACTCGAACACATCGTCGCCGCGCATCTCATGCACGCGCGAACCCTGCTGGGCATAGCGCTTGTCCAGCGTCTTGCGGATGTCTTCCTGGCTGCGGCCGGCAAGCTTGAGGCGAAGCACGTCATTCTTGACGTACTTGCGCCAGACTTCATTCAAGGCAGCCTGGTCAGGCGCCCAGTTGGCTTTCTCGCGGTCGTAGGCCCAGCTCTCTTTCGCGGAAAAATCAAAGGGTTTGGCCAGCAGGCTGCGGGCAAACGTGGAACGTTCGTCCACGCGCTTGATGTAGGTCCTGAAGATGTCATACGCGGGGCTGAGCTTCTGCGTCTTGATCGCATCGTCGAGCGTGGTGCGATACGGCGCGAAGCGGTCCATGTCGGCTTGCAGGAAGAACAGCTTGTCGTTGTCGAGCGCTTCGATATAACGACGGAAGATGTCGGCGGACAACTGGTCGTTCAGCGGCATCGGCCGGTACGCATAGCGGCTGTCGGACAGCAGGCCATAGACCAGCGTCATCGCCTCGGCCTGGGCCTGGGTCGGCGCCCTGGCGGAAGCAGGCGCCTTCGCGGCGGGCGCGGGCGTGCTGGCCGCGGCGATAGCCAGGGTCAGCGGCAGCAGGGCGGAGAAAACCAGCCGGTTGCGATTGAACATTCGTCGGTACTCTTGAACCGCCGGA
>JBBRXD010000170.1:0-5247 GCA_038248775.1 Lysobacterales bacterium
CGATAGCCCGGATCCGAGACCAGCGGCGTGCCCGCATCCGACACCAGGGCCAATGATTCACCGCCTCTCAAGCGTTCGACCAGGCGCCAGGCGATCTCGGCCTCGTTGTGTTCATGAAGGGCCAGCAGCGGTTTTTCCATGCCGTAGGCCGACAGCATCTGCCGGGTATGGCGGGTGTCTTCGGCGCAGATGGCCGCGACCTGCGACAGCACTTCGCGACCACGGGTGCTCAGGTCGCCGAGGTTGCCGATGGGGGTTGCCACCACGTAAAGGATTCCTGCCGGCACGGTGGCCATGGCCGCGTTCTCTGTAGGGCGTGCGGGTTATCATCTTAGCGGCATTGCCCCTGGAAGCCCTTATGCGTTTTGTCCGCTTGTCGTTCTGCCTGATGTTGCTGGTGCTGGCCGCCTGCTCAACAGTGCGCGTCGCCCCTACGGCCCCGAGGGATGCCGACCTGTCGCCGCCGGTCCGCGAAGACCGCCCCCGCACTGATGCCTTCCCGCCGGCCGACAGCGATGGCTATCGCCCGCCGTCCAAGGTCGCCGTGTTGTTGCCGATGACCGGCAGCCTGGCGCCGGCCGCGGCAGGCGTGCGCGACGGCTTTCTGGCAGCGTATTACGCGGAAGCCCGGCGCCGCCCGACGGTAAAGTTCTACGACACGCATGGCACCGGTGGCGGTGCGCAGTCTGCGCTGGACCGCGCCCGCGCCGATGGTGCGCAGATGATCGTTGGGCCGCTTGGCCGCGATGAAGTGAGCGCGGTGGCCGGCGCCGCCGACGGCAGCATCCCGATCATCACGCTCAATCGGGGCGCGAAGTCGCCGCCCCTGGGCACTACGGCCTTCGCGCTGCTTCCCGATGAAGAAGGCGCGGCGGCGGCCGACCGCATGGCCGATCGCGGCATAAAGTCGGTACTGGTGTTCAGCAACCAGACGGATAACTCACAACGCGGCGTGGCCGCTTTCCGCGACCAGCTTCGCAAGCGCGGCGGGGATATGGTGTCGGACATTGTTATTGTCGGCGACACGGCCGACCAGACCGCGCGCCTGTCGGCATTGCAGGCCGCTCCCAATCCGCCGCAGGCCGTGCTGCTGGCACTGGATGCCGGCCAGGGCCGCAGTATTGCGGCGCAGCTGAAAGCTTCCAGGCTTGCCAGCCTGCCGCGCATGGCGACGTCGTTGATTCTCAGCGGCGCCAGCACCAAGGCTGACATCGAACTCGACGGCGTTGAATATCCGGAATTGCCGTGGTTGCTCGATCAGGGCGGCGGCCTGCCCGATGCCGATGCGCTGGCGCGCAGCCTGCCCAGTGCGCGCGGTCCTTCGCAGCGCCTGTTCGCCTTCGGCGCCGATGCCTGGCGCCTTTGCGCGTGGTTTGACCATCTGTACAACCAACCCACGGCATCCATACGGGGAGCGACCGGCAGCTTGCGCATCGATATTTCCGGTCCGGTGCGGCGCACGCCCAGCTGGGCAGTTTTCAGCGGCGGCCGTGGCCGTCCCAGCACCTTGTCGGTTCGGGCGCCGGATGCGCGCCCACCCGCCCGCTGACCGGCAACAGGCTGGCGCGTCGGCCGAAGACGCGGCGCTGGCCTACCTGCAGGGCGAAGGGCTCGCGCTTCTCGCGCGCAATGCGCGTTTCCCTTTTGGTGAAATCGACCTGGTGATGCGCGAAGGCGCGACGCTGGTTTTCGTCGAGGTGCGTTTCCGACGTCCCTCGCGCTTCGGCGGCGGCGCGCTGTCGGTGGATGCCAACAAACGACGCAAGATCGCGCGTGCCTCGCAGGCCTGGTTGTCATCGCACAAGCACTACGCGCAAGCCGATTGTCGCTTCGACGTGGTGGCGGCAACGCCATCTGCCAGCTCGATTGACTGCGAATGGATTCGCGCTGCGTTTACCCTCGACGACCTGTGGTGACCGGAGCGCCATGAGCACACCCCCGACCGACCTCGACTTGCTGCTGCGTGAAGTGCGTGCCTGCCGCCTGTGCGAGGAACACCTGCCGATGGGGCCCAAACCAGTGCTGCGTGCCAGCGTCACCGCGCGCCTGCTTATCGTGGGCCAGGCGCCGGGCACGCTGGTGCACGCCAGCGGCATCCCCTGGAACGATGCCAGCGGCATGCGCCTGCGCGGCTGGCTGGGCGTGGACCGCGATGCGTTTTACGACGAAGGCAAGATCGCGATCATGCCGATGGGTTTTTGCTACCCCGGTCGCGGCAGCTCGGGCGACCTGCCGCCGCGCCCGGAATGTTCGAAGACCTGGCATCCCAGGCTGCTGCCGCTGCTGCCGGAAGTGAAACTGGTACTGGCGATCGGCCAGTACGCGCAGGTTTATTTCCTGGGCGACACGCGCCGGAAATCGCTCACCGACACGGTGCAGGCGTGGCGCGAGTACGCACCACGCGTGTTTCCGCTGCCGCATCCCAGCCCGCGCAACGTGGCCTGGTTCAAGCACAATCCCTGGTTCGACGCCGAGGTGGTGCCAGCCCTGCGCGAACAGGTATCGGCGCTGCTTTCCGGCTGACCCGGTTTCAGAATGGCAGTGCGACGATCAGGTAAAGAGTAGCGCAGGCATAAATGCCGGCGAGTACATCGTCGAACATGGCGCCAAAGCCGCCATGCAATTTGCGATCGGCCCAGCGCACCGGCCAGGGCTTCCAGATGTCGAACAGGCGGAACAGGCCGAAGCCCAGCACCATCCACAGCCAGCCCGCGGGCGCGAGCAACAAGGCGATCCACTGGCCGATGAATTCATCCATGACCACCACCGACGGATCCTGCACGCCGGTTTTTTCAATTACCCAGTTCGCAGTGAAAACGCCCACGACAAAAGCGACGCCGATCACAGCCAATTGCTCGGCCAGCGATGCATGCTGCAAGTAGAACCACCACGGCAACAGGGCTGCCAGCGATCCCATCGTGCCCGGCGCAATCGGCGACAGGCCAATGCCGAAGCCGCTGGCAATCCAGCCAGCCGGATGCGTCAACACCACGCGCGCGCGCTGCGGAAAACTCATGCACCACCCTCGAAATGCTGGAAGCCCGTGCGCGGGCCGGGCTCGAAGTCCTCGCCGTCCGGCGTGGTCAGGCGCAAGCCCTGCCCGGCGGTGATGCGGCCGACCACCGAAGCGGGCGTATCGCAGGCGGCGAGAGCCTGCTCGATCGCCAACGCATGCGCGGGTGATGCGGTGAAACACAATTCGTAATCGTCGCCACCGGAAAGCTGCATGCGCCAGCGCGCATGTTCATCGGGAAAATGTTCGGCCAGCGTGCGCGACGTGGGCAGTCGGCCCAGATCGAGTTCCGCGCCAACGCCGCTGCGCTGCAGGACGTGCCCCAGGTCTGCGACCAGTCCGTCGCTCAGGTCGATGGCGGCGGTGGCCAGGTCGCGCAGGGCGATACCGGCGGCGATGCGCGGCGTCGGCCGGTCCAGTCGATAGCGAAGCTTGGACGACATCAGGCCCTGCCCTTGCCACTGCCGCAGCGCACCGGCGGCGTCGCCCAAGGTGCCGGTAACCCAGATGTCGTCGTTGAAGCCAGCGCCATCGCGGCGCAGTGCCACGCCCGCAGGCGCGAACCCATGCGCGCCGATGGTGATGGACAGCGGGCCGCGCGTCGTGTCGCCGCCGACCAGCGCCACACCGTGTTCGGCGGCCAGTTCGCAGAAGCCATCGAGGAAACCGTCCAGCCAATCGGCATCGGCATCCGGCATGGTCAGCGCCAGCGTAACCCAGGCTGGCGTCGCGCCCATGGCGGCGAGGTCGCTTAAATTGACGGCCAGCGATTTCCAGCCGATGTCCGCCGCTGCGGTTTCCTGCGGAAAATGCACGCCGGCGACCAGGGTGTCGGTACTCAGTATCAGGTTGTGGCCTTCGGGCAACTGCAGCACGGCGGCGTCGTCGCCGATGCCCAGCAGCACGTCGCTGCGCGAGCCGGCGCGCTCGCGAATGCGATCGATCAGGCTGAACTCCGCATTGCGCGGCGCGCCCGGATCGATTTTCATCTCAGCGACGCGCGCCCTGTATTTCCTGCGCGCGCCATTCGACCGCGGCGCGATCGAGCACGCCGTTGACGTAGGTGTGGCCATGCTCGGCGCCAAAGCGCTTGGTGGTTTCGATGGCTTCGTTGATGACCACGCGGTAAGGCACGTCGGGACGGAAACGCAGCTCGAAGCCAGCGATGCGCAGCACGGCGCGCTCGATCGGGTCGACCTGGTTCATGGTGCGGTCGATGTAGCGCGACAGCACGCCGTCGAGTTCCTCGGCATGCTGGGCGACGCCACGCACCAGGGCCTCGAAATATTCCAGGTCCGCCACGTCCATGTCCTGTTCGGTTTCGAACTGGGAGATGACTTTTTCGATGGGCGAGTCGGACAACTGCCAGGCGTACAGCGCCTGCAGCGCGCGACGGCGCGCACGCGAACGGGCAGCCGGGTCGATGCCATCGGTGCGATGCGGTTTCATGGGTTGGATTCGCTTATCTTGTGCAACAGCCGGGACATTTCGAGTGCCGCCAGCGCGGCTTCCTCGCCCTTGTTGCCGTGCGCGCCGCCCGCGCGCGATTGCGCATGGGCATGGTCTTCAACGGCCAGGACGCCATTGGCGATGGGCAGGCGGTAATCGATGGCGACGCGCATCAGGCCCTTGGCGCACTCGTCGGCCACGTGCTCGTAGTGGCGTGTCTCGCCGCGCACCACGCAACCCAGCGCCACCAGGGCCGCATAGCTGCCAGTAGCGGCCAAGGCCGCGGCGGCCACGGGCAATTCCCAGGCGCCGGGAACCCGCACGAGGTCGATGTCGGACTCGACCACGCCCTGGTCCTGCATCGCCTGGCGCGCGCCATCCACCAGCGCATCGGTGATGCGCGGATTCCAGCGACTGGCAAGGATGGCGAAGCGGGCGCCAGTGGCGGCTCGCATTTCACCTTCGATTAGGGGCATGGCTCGGGCTTTGCAGATTGGGCGATTAGTTTAGCAGGCCGCTGGCGGCCAACCCGGGATGGTCTCCACCACTTCCAGCCCGTAGCCGGCCAGGCCCACTTGGCGGCGCGGCGTGCCCAGCACGCGCAGCTGGCGCAGGCCGAGGTCGGCGAGGATTTGCGCGCCGGCGCCGTTGCGCCGCCATTCAGCGCCGCGGACCGGTTCGGCCTCGGGCTGCTCGGTGATGCGCGCCAGCAGGTCGTCAGGACGCAACGCCTCGGACAACACCACGACCACGCCGCAGCCCTCCTCGGCAACGCGCGCCATTGC
>JBBRXD010000171.1:0-5237 GCA_038248775.1 Lysobacterales bacterium
AGATGATGGCGGTGAAGATGGAACAAGGTCTCGACCGCCTCAGCGCCGCCAGCTTTGCGTATTCAAGCACGGCGTTCCCGATGCTGACCGGTACCCTGGTGACGGCGGCCGGCTTCCTGCCGATCGCCACCGCGCAATCGGCCACCGGCGAATACACCCGGTCGATTTTCCAGGTGGTGACGATTGCGTTACTGCTGAGCTGGATCGTCGCGGTGGTGTTCATTCCCTACCTGGGTGATCGGCTGTTGCCTGATGCCGAACAACTGCACAAGGAAAAGACCGGTGGCCGCTGGGTTTTGTTCCGCCAGCGCATCGCGCTGATGCTGCCGCGTTGGCTCGCGTCCCTCGTCGAGCCCGATACAAACGGCCACAACCACGACACTTACGCCACGCCCTTTTATCGCAAGCTGCGCGGATGGATCGCCTGGTGCGTGCGCAATCGCGTGAAGGTGATCGGCTTGACGGTGTTTGCCTTCGCCGCCTCGATTGCGCTGTTCCGCTTCGTGCCGCAGCAATTCTTCCCCTCGTCCACGCGCCTGGAATTGGTGGTGGACCTCGAACTGGCGGAAGGCGCGTCGCTGCTGGCCACCGAGGCTGCGACGAAGCGCTTCGAGGCGCAACTGGCCAAGCGCAAAGACCTCGAAAACTATGTCGCCTACGTCGGCACCGGCTCGCCGCGCTTCTACCTGCCCTTCGACCAGAAATTGCCGCAGTCCAACTTCGCGCAGTTCGTGCTGCTGACCCGTAACGTGGAAGAGCGGGAGCAGGTTCGCCACTGGGTCATCGAGACCCTGGCCAAGGACTTCCCCGACCTGCAGGGCCGGGTGCTGCGCCTGGAGAACGGCCCGCCGGTGGGCTTCCCGATCCAGTTCCGCGTATCCGGCGAGCACCTCGATGAAGTGCGTCGCATCGCCCAGGAAGTCGCCGCGAAGGTTCGTGCCAATCCAAACGTGGATAACGTCAACCTCGACTGGGACGAGCCCAGCAAAGTCGTGCGCCTTACCCTGGACCAGGACCGTGCCCGCGCGCTGGGAGTGAATTCGGCGCAGCTCGCCCAGTTCCTGCGTGGTTCGCTTTCGGGCACCACGGTCAGTACCTTTCGCGAGGGCAATGAACTGATCGAGATCCTCTTGCGTGGGCCGGACGACGAACGTGCGCGCCTGTCGCTGCTGAGCAGCCTGTCCGTGCCGACCGACTCCGGTCGCAGCGTGCCGTTGTCGCAGCTGGCCACGCTCGATTACGGCATGGAAGATGGCATCGTCTGGCATCGCAACCGCCTGCCCAGTATCAATGTCCGTGCCGATATCTATGGCGACATCACGCCGCCATCGGTCACCGCGCAAATCCTGCCGACGCTTGAAGGCATCCGCGCCCAATTGCCGCCGGGCTTCCTGCTCGAGACCGGTGGCACGGTCGAGGACTCGACCCGTGGCTCGAAGTCGGTTGCCGCCGGTGTGCCGTTGTTCGTGCTGGTGGTCACCACGCTACTGATGGTCCAGCTGCGCAGTTTCCGGCGCATGCTGATGGTGTGGATGACTGCGCCTCTTGGACTGATAGGCGTCACTGCGTTCCTGTTGATCTTCCGCGTGCCGTTCGGCTTCGTGGCCATGCTGGGCACCATCGCGCTGTCGGGAATGATCATGCGCAACTCGGTGATCCTGGTGGACCAGATCGACCAGGACATCGCCGCGGGGCATGCGCCGCACCAGGCGATTATCGATGCGACCGTTCGCCGATTCCGTCCCATCGTACTGACTGCGCTGGCTGCGGTGCTTGCAATGTTTCCACTGTCGCGTAGCGTCTTCTTCGGCCCGATGGCAGTGTCGATCATGGGCGGGCTGATCGTCGCCACGGCGCTGACCATCCTGTTCCTGCCAGCGCTTTACGCGGCGTGGTTCCGCATTCCCAGCCCCAATCACGACTGAATCGATTAACTGGTGTGCGCGCATGCGGATGCCACACGGCGTAAGGTGGGCTTCCCGGCGGCAGCGTCGTTGGATCGACTCTGACATGGATCATGACCATTCCCCAGTAACCCACCGCCTGGTGAAAGACCCGGTTTGCGGCATGGACGTTGATCCGGCGACGGAGCGTTTCAGCGACGAGCAGGCAGGGCAGGTGTTCCATTTCTGCTCGTCGCGCTGCCTGGAAAAATTCAAGCTCGATCCGGTGCGCTACCTGCAGCCTTCGCCACCACCTGCCGAAGCGTCGTCCGCGATGGCGCCGAACCAGTCAACTGGTCGCAAATACACCTGCCCGATGCATCCGGAAATCATCCGCGATGCACCCGGCCCCTGCCCGATCTGCGGCATGGCGTTGGAACCGATGATGCCGGGCGATGAGGATGAGCCCAACCACGAGCTGATCGATTTCAGCCGGCGCTTCTGGTGGACGCTGCCGTTGTCGCTGGTGGTGTTGGTACTGGCGATGTTCGGCCATCAACTGACCTGGCCCGATCCGCGCACCCGCGTGCTGGTCGAAATGGTTTTGAGCACACCGGTCGTGCTCTGGGCCGGCTGGCCGTTTTTCGTGCGTTGGCTGCAGTCGCTGCGCACCCGCAACCTCAACATGTGGACACTGATCGGCACGGGTGTCGGCGCTGCCTATGGCTACAGCCTGGTTGCGGCCCTGGCACCTGACCTTTTCCCCGCCGCCTTCCATGCGCATGGCCAGGTCGGTGTCTATTTCGAAGCGGCGGCGGTCATCGTTTCCCTTACCCTGCTGGGCCAGTTGCTCGAACTGCGCGCGCGATCGAAAACCTCTGCCGCTATCCGCGCCTTGCTGAAACTGGCGCCGAAAACCGCGCGCCGCCTGTCCGACGACGGCACTGAAACCGACGTGCCACTCGACCAGGTACAGGTAGGCGACCGGTTGCGAGTGCGCCCGGGCGAAAAAGTGCCGGTCGATGGCGAAGTGCTCGAAGGCGGCTCCAGCATCGACGAGTCGATGCTGACGGGCGAGTCGATGCCCGTGGCCAAGGGGATTGGTGACAAGGTGATCGGCGCAACCATGAACAGCGCCGGCGCACTGGTCATCCGCGCGACGCGCGTGGGTGATGACAGCGTACTGGCGCAGATCGTGCAAATGGTGGTGCAGGCGCAGCGCTCGCGTGCGCCGATGCAGCGCATGGCCGACGTGGTTTCCTACTGGTTCGTGCTGGCGGTACTGGCGATCGCGGTCCTGACGTTTTTCATCTGGGGCCTGTTCGGACCCGAGCCTTCCTGGGTGTTTGCCGTACTCAGTGCGGTGTCGGTGCTGATCATCGCTTGCCCATGTGCCTTGGGCTTGGCGACGCCGATGTCCATCATGGTCGCCACCGGCCGGGGCGCGTCGGCCGGCATCCTGTTCCGCGATGCCGAGGCGATTGAAACCCTGCGCAAGATCGACACCCTGATCGTCGACAAGACCGGCACGCTCACCTTGGGCAGGCCCACGTTCGACCGCGTGGTCGCGACCGAGGGCTTCACGGAAGATGAGGTGTTGCGTATTGCCGCGAGCCTCGACCAGGGCAGTGAGCATCCGCTCGCCGCTGCCATCGTCAACGAGGCACGATCGAGGAAGCTGTCGCTGGAGAAGGCTGAAGACTTCAATTCCGATACCGGCATCGGCGTGCACGGCCGGGTTGGCTCTCGCGCTGTCGCGCTGGGCAACACAGTGCTGATGAAAAACCTCGGCGTGGATGTCTCCGCCCTGCAGGTGCAGGCCGAAGAGCGTCGCGGCGTTGGCGCGAGCGTGATGTTCCTGTCCGTTGATGGCCGCCTGGCAGGCTTGATGAGCGTTGCCGACCCGATCAAGGAAACAACGGCCGGCGCGTTGGCGGAACTGCGCGAGGCCGGCCTGAAAATCATCATGGCCACCGGAGATGGCGCCACCACCGCCCAATCAGTCGCCAAGGCGTTGGGCATCGACGAATTCCATGGCGAAGTTCGTCCGCAGGACAAACTGGCGATGGTGACGCGCCTGAAGGCGGAAGGTCGCCACGTCGCGATGGCTGGCGATGGCATCAACGACGCGCCCGCACTGGCAGCCGCCGACGTCGGCATCGCGATGGGCACCGGCACCGACGTTGCCATGTCCAGTGCGCAGCTCACATTGGTGAAGGGTGACCTGCGCGGTATCGCCCGGGCTCGCGCGCTGTCTGAAGCGACGGTGGCCAACATGAAGCAGAACCTTGGCTTTGCCCTGCTCTACAACAGCCTGGGCGTGCCGCTGGCGGCCGGTGTGCTTTACCCGGCCTTCGGCCTGCTGCTGTCGCCCATGTTCGCCGCCCTGGCCATGAGCCTGAGCTCGGTATCGGTGGTGGCCAACGCGCTGCGCCTGCGCAAGGCCTGACATGCACGAGCCCGGCAAGGCTCGCGTCCCCAGCCCGGACATGATGAAATGAAGGCCTTGAAGCGGGGGTGCCACGCCTGAACCGGGCGGGGCTGAGAAATACCCTTCGAACCTGATCCGGCCAGCACCGGCGTAGGGAAGCTTCGAAGTAGGGCTTTCGCCTGCTCCGGTGCCGCCGCTTCGTTTGCCACACAGGACGAATGCCATGAATGCCCAGCCCACTGATCTGCTCCGCCAGGCGCAGGAACTTTCCGAATCCGTCGTCCAGCCAATCCTTGGCTCGAAGAAGGTCTATATCGAAGGTTCGCGCCCCGACATCCGCGTGCCGATGCGCGAGATCGCGCTGGCCAATACGCCCAAGACTTTCGGCATCGAGCTCAACGCGCCCTTCAGCGTGTATGACACCTCCGGTCCCTACACCGATCCGGACGCGACCATCGATCTGGGCGCCGGGCTGACCGCACTGCGCGCGAAGTGGATTGAAGAACGCGGCGACAGCGAAATGCTGGGCGCGCTCAGTTCGGAATTCGGCCGTGGTCGGGAAACCGACACGCGGCTCGACCCGGTGCGCTTCGCCCACCTGCGTCATCCGCGCCGCGCCAAGTCGGGCATGAATGTCTCGCAGATGCATTACGCGCGCCGCGGCATCATCACGCCGGAGATGGAGTTCATTTCCATCCGCGAAAACCAGCGCATGGATGCCATCCGCGAAGCGCACCTGCTGGTGCAGCACCCGGGTGAAAGTTTCGGCGCCAACATCCAGAAAGCGATCACGCCCGAATTCGTGCGCAGCGAAGTCGCTCGCGGCCGCGCCATCATCCCGGCCAACATCAACCATCTGGAACTCGAGCCGATGATCATCGGCCGCAATTTCCTGACCAAGGTGAATGCGAATATCGGCAACA
>JBBRXD010000172.1:0-5166 GCA_038248775.1 Lysobacterales bacterium
CATCGAAAGATTGGCGGCAGAGTTCTACGCCGCGCCCAGCGCCGTGGCCTATGGGCGCATGGGCGTTTCCGTGCAGCGCTTCGGCACGCTATGCCAATGGCTGTTGCAGCTGGCAAACCTGTACACGGGAAACCTCGACCGGGAAGGCGGCGCGCTGGTGAATGAAGCGGCCATTCCTGTCACCGGACCTGGTACCAGCAGCGGCCAGCGCGGACGCTGGAAGAGCCGCGTGCGCGGCCTGCCGGAGTTTGCCGGCGAACTGCCCGTGGCGGTGCTGGCTGAAGAGATGCAGACGCCCGGCGAAGGCCAGGTTCGCGCGCTGCTGACCGTCGCTGGCAATCCCGTGCTTTCGACGCCAGACGGTCGCAACCTCGACGCCGCGATCGGCGCCTTGGACTTCATGGTTTCGATCGACTTCTACATCAACGAAACCACGCGCCATGCCGACCTGATCCTGCCGCCCGCCTCGCCGCTCACGCAGTATCACTACGACCTCATTTTCAACGCCTTCGCAGTTCGCCGCGTCGCCCGTATCAATGTTCCCCTGCGCGAACGCACCGGCGAAGAGCGCGCTGATTGGGAAATCATCAACGGCATTGGCGCTGCCTATGCCGAAGCCAGCGGCAAGTCCTGGCAAGCGCTGCCACCACCGAAGACCCTGATCACCGCCGGCCTTGCCCGGGGTGGCAGCGAGCTGACGCTGGCCGACCTGGAAGCCGCCCCACATGGTCTCGACCTCGGACCGCTGCGGCCATCGCTACTGGCGCGACTCGAGACCGCGAGCGGGATGATCGAAGCCGCGCCGCCGACAATGCTGGCTGAGCTGCAGGCACTTCGCAGCGGCCTCGCAGGCGCCGAGCCGCTGCGCCCGCTTCGCTTGATTGGCCGCCGTGATGCGCGCAGCAACAATTCCTGGATGCATAACTCACCGCGACTGGTGAAGGGAAAAACCCGGCACCAGCTGTTGATGCATCCGGCCGACCTGGCGTCGCGCAAGATCGAGAGCGGCGCGCGGGTGCGAATACGCTCGCGCGTGGGCGTGATCGAAACGGAAGTGATTGCCAGCGACCAGATGATGCCCGGCGCCATCTGCCTGCCGCACGGCTTCGGCCACGGCCTGGAAGGCGTACGCCTGGCGCGCGCCAGCAAGGTGGCCGGCGCCAGCTACAACGACCTGTCAGATGCAATGGCGCTGGACGGCGCCTGCGGCAACGCGGCGTTGAACGGACTGGCCGTGGAAGTCGAGCTCGCCTGAAGCACGACTAGTCGTCGACCGGTCGCCCTGGCATTGCCTGCGTCATCGCATGGTGTCAGTGATGATGGCCGCCCGGACCGTGGACGTGGCCGTGGGTCAACTCTTCCAAGCTGGCATCGCGCACATCGGTCACTTCAATGGCGAAATGCAGGGTCTGGCCGGCCAGCGGATGGTTGCCATCCACTGTCACTTCATCACCATCAATCTTGGCGATCGCCACCGACATCGGGCCCTGCGGGGTCTGTGCCTGGAATTCCATGCCGACTTCCAGCGTGTCCACGCCCTGGAAGGCTTCGCGCGGCACGACCTGGATCATCATCGGGTTGGGCATGCCGTAGCCCTCTTCAGGCGCGACCACGACATTGAAGACATCGCCCTGCTGCTTGCCGGACATTTCTTTTTCCAGGCCCGGCACGATGTTGCCCGAGCCATGCAGGTAGGTCAGCGGCTCGCGGCCATCGGAGCTGTCGATGACCTTGCCTGCGGCGTCGGTAAGGGTGTAGTGGAAGGTCGCGACACTGCGCTCGCCGATCTGCATGGTGGGATCTCAAGAGGAAGGGATGGGCGCCGGACAGGCGCGACCCCGATTATAAAACAGGCCCGGCCGGGACACACTCCAACACACTGGTGAGACAATAGCCGTTCAGGCGCTTGGCGCCCTCGCCAGAGCCCCCATGTCCGCCGCCTACATCACCGAAACCGTGCTGGACGTCCGCCATTGGACGCCCGACTACTTCAGCTTCACGACCGCGCGCGACGACGGCTTCCGATTCGACAACGGCCAGTTCGTCATGATCGGCCTGGAAGTGGATGGCAAGCCGCTGATGCGCGCCTACTCGATTGCCAGCGCCAACTGGGAAGAACAGTTGGAGTTCTTCAGCATCAAGGTGCCGCATGGCCCCCTTACTTCGCGCCTCCAGCACATTCGCCCGGGCGACAGCATCCTGCTCAGCCGCAAGCCCACCGGCACCCTGTTGATCAGCGACTTGCTGCCTGGGCGGAATCTTTACCTGTTGAGCACGGGAACCGGCCTGGCGCCTTTCTTGGCCATCATCAAGGACCCGGAAACCTACGAACGCTTCGACAAGGTCATCCTCACCCATGGCGTGCGCGCCGTGGCCGACCTCGCCTACGCCGACTACATCCGCCGCGAGTTGCCGCAACACGAATTCCTGGGCGAGCAGATCCGCGAAAAACTCCTCTACTACCCGGCGGTCAGCCGCGAAGCCCACGAGCACCGCGGACGCCTGACAGACTTGATGGAAAGCGGCCGGATGCAATCAGATCTTGGCCTGCCCACGATCGATCCAGTGCACGACCGCTTCATGATCTGCGGCAGCCCATCGATGCTCGGCGATTTCCGTCGTATCCTCGATGCACGGGGATTCAGCGCCGCGCCGCGCATCGGCACCCCGGGACACTATGTATTCGAACGGGCCTTCGTTGAAAAATGAACCAGCTCGCGCTTGATTTCCGCCTGGCCGAAGCATCGGATGCCGCGACGCTCGGTGAGTTCATGGCGCGCAACTTCCTGGCCGCGTACGGGCATTGTTCGACGCCGGAAAACGTGGCGGCTGCCATCCACGAACACTATGGCCAGGCCGCGCAACTTCGGCAGATACTCGACCCGTCATGCTGGAACCTGATCGCACTGCACGGCGACCAATGGGCCGGACACGCACAGCTCAAGTCGGGTGGCGACATACCCGATGGCGTGGCGGCGCTTCCGGCGCTCGAGTTGAGCCGCTTTTACGTGGACAGCCAATTCCACGGCCGATCGATCGCGCAGGCAATGATGCAAAAAGTGAAATCCAGGGCGCGCGAAATCGGCGCACGCTCCATCTTCCTTTCCGTCTGGCAGGACCAGCCGCAAGCCATTCGTTTCTACACCAAGGAAGGCTTCACGATCGCAGGCACGCTGGTGTTCATGGTCGGCGACGACCCCAAGGACGACTGGCTGATGGTTTATCAGCTGGATTGAGCACCATCGCCGAGTGCAAGGCTTGAATCAGAGGACCGAGGCCAGGTCCTTCTCGATCTTTTCCGGCGTATCGGTGGGGGCGTAACGCTTCACCACGCGACCATTCTTGTCCACCAGGAACTTCGTGAAGTTCCACTTGATCGCTTCCATGCCCAGTAGCCCGGGCTTTTCCTTCTTGAGCCATTTCCAGAGCGGATGCGCCGCATCACCGTTGACCTCGACCTTTTCATACAACGGAAAGCTCACGTCGTAGTTCAACGAACAGAAATTACGGATCTCTGCAGCGTCCCCTGGCTCCTGGTGGCCGAACTGGTCGCAGGGAAAACCAAGCACCACCAGGCCCTGGCCCTTGTAGGTTTCCCAGAGTTTTTCCAAGCCCGTGTATTGCGGCGTGAACCCGCACTTGGATGCGGTATTGACCACCAGCATCGCCTTGCCCTTGTAGTCGGCAAGCGGCTGGTCCTGGCCGTCCAGTGTCTTGGCGGAAAAATCGTAGGCAGTGGTCATGTCCGGCTCCGTAAGAATCAACACCAACCAGCATCGGCCATGCCGGCGACAGCGTCAATGTGCTGACGGGTCCCCGTGGCTGACCAATACGATATCCGCCGGTGGCCCCGCAGCCAACGCGGCGCGCATGGTCGCCTCATCGCGCTTGCCTTCCCATCGGGCGATGAACATGGTGGCGACACCGTTGCCAATGATATTGGTGATGGCGCGGGCCTCGGACATGAAGCGGTCCACGCCCAGGATCAGCGCGACGCCTTCCACCGGCACCTTGCCGCTGAGCGCGCCCAGCGTCGCGGCCAACGTGATGAAGCCCGATCCGGTCACGCCCGCGGCGCCCTTGGACGTAAGCAGCAACACGCCCAGCAGCAACAACTCGTCGCCCAGGCTCAGCTCGATGCCCAAGGCCTGGGCGATGAAGATCGCCGACATGGTCAGGTAAATGCAGGTGCCATCGAGGTTGAACGAATAACCGGTGGGCACCACCAGTCCGACTACGCTGCGGTCACAGCCCAGTTCTTCCAGCCGCTGGATCAGGCGTGGCAGGGCTGATTCCGAAGACGACGTACCCAGTACCAGTAGCAGCTCGGCGCGGATATAGACCAGGAATCGCCACAGCGAAAATCCTGAAAGGCGCGCTACCAGGCCCAGCACCACCACCACGAACAAAAGGCAAGTCAGGTACACCGATGCCATCAGCCAGCCCAGCGACACCAGCGTGCCGACGCCGTACTTGCCCACGGTGAAGGCCATCGCGCCGAACGCGCCAATCGGCGCGGCCTTCATGATCAGGTGGACGATTCCGAAAAAGACGCCGCCTATTTCGTCCAGCCCATCCAGCACCTTGCGTCCGGCACTACCCGCGTGGGTCAACGCGATGCCAAACAGCAGCGATACCAGCAGTACCTGCAGCAGGTTGCCTTCGGTGAATGCCGAAATGAAGGTGCGCGGGATCACGTCGAGCACGAAGCCGACCACGCCGCCGCTGGCTTCCGCCTTCTGCTGGTATTGGGCGACCGCCGCGGAATCGAGCGTCGCCGGGTCGATGTTCATGCCCGCGCCGGGCTTGACCAGGTTAGCCACTACCAGTCCGATCACCAGCGCAATCGTGGTGAGCACTTCGAAATAGATTAGCGCGCGAACGCCGATGCGCCCTACGTGCCTGAGGTCACCCATCCGCGCGATGCCGACCACCACGGTCAGGAAGATCACCGGGCCGATGATCATCTTGACCAGCGCGATGAAGCCATCGCCCAGCGGCTTCATCTTTTCGCCGAAGGCGGGATCAAAAATGCCAAGCAGCACGCCGGCTACGATGGCGACCAGCACTTGCAGGTACAACGATTTCCACCAAGCCTTGCGCATTGATCAGCCCTCCCCGGCGTGCCGACGAGGTTAGCCTGTTTTCAAAACAGGTGCTGCTGCG
>JBBRXD010000173.1:0-5164 GCA_038248775.1 Lysobacterales bacterium
GCCACGTAGCCCGGGAAATGAAGCGCCAGGGCATGGACATTCCGCTGATGATCGGCGGCGCGACCACGTCGCGTGCCCATACCGCGCTGAAAATCGCGCCGCACTACGCCGAACCCGTGGTCTGGGTGAAGGACGCCTCGCGCGCGGTGGGCGTGACCCAATCGCTGTTGAGCGCCGACCTGCGTGGCCCGCTGGTGGCGCAGATAGCCGCCGACTACGCCGAGGTCCGCGCGCGCCATGCCAACCGGGGCGACGCCAAGCCGCTGATGACCATCGAACGTGCGCGGCGCAAGCGATTCGATGGCGACTGGGCCAACTACACGCCACCCACGCCGAAGCAGCCGGGTGTGACCGTGTTCGACGATGTTTCGCTGGCCGAGTTGCGCGCCATCATCGACTGGACGCCGTTCTTCCAGACCTGGGAGCTTGCAGGGCGCTATCCGCAGATCCTGGACGATGCCATCGTCGGTGCCCAGTCACGCGAGTTGTTCGCGGACGCCCAGGCGATGCTCGATCGCATCGTCAACGAGAAGTGGCTGACTGCGAAGGCAGTCGCCGGTATATGGCCCGCCCGTTCCGTGGGCGACGACGTGCTGCTGGGCGATGCGCATTCTTCCACCAATACGCTGCATTTCCTGCGCCAGCAGGCCGAGAAGCCCGACGACCGGGCCAATTTCTGCCTGGCCGATTTCATCGCGCCGCTCGACAGCGGCAAGGCCGACTGGATTGGCGCCTTCGCGGTCAACACCGGCATCGGCATCGATCCGCATGTAGCCCGTTTTGAAGCCGATCTCGACGATTACAACGCCATCTTGCTCAAATCGCTCGCCGATCGGCTGGCGGAAGCCTGCGCCGAGTGGCTGCATCGCAAGGTGCGAACCGATCTGTGGGGCTACGTGCACGACGAGTCGCTGGGTGTCGAGGACCTGGTTGCCGAGAAATATATCGGCATCCGCCCTGCCCCCGGCTATCCGGCTTGTCCCGAACACAGCGAGAAGGCGATGCTGTTCCAGTTGCTGGATGCGCCTGCGCGAGTCGGGCTGCAGTTGACCGAGAATTTTGCGATGTTGCCGGCCTCGGCCGTCAGCGGAATCTATTTCTCGCATCCGCGCAGCCAGTACTTCGTGGTCGGCCGCCTGGGTCGCGAACAGGTCGCGGACTACGCCCGGCGCAAAGGCGTCAGCGTGATGCAGGCCGAGCGCTGGCTCGCGCCAAACCTCGACTACGACCCGGAATAAACCGAACGGTTGGCCCGAATCACCAGACGAGATCGTCGGGTACCAGGAAAGCCGGATCGGCATACGGATCATCGCCAGGCGTCGAATCGGGATCGACCTTCAGTGCGACGGAAGGCGGAAAGATTGCCTCGGCCTCGAGCAACAATCCGATCGGCACCAACAGGTAACGCCCGTCCATCTGTGCAACACCCAATTCGCCCGCATTCAATGCCTTCAGTTGTTCGGCATTGACGTAAACGCGCTTGATCTTGCCGCCGTACTGGAAGTGCCGGGCGATTTCCGCCGCCGGATCGTTCAGCGATTTGTCCTTGAGCAATTCAGCCAGCTTGGCCTTGGCCTCGCGACGGAATTTCGCTTCTTCCTGCTTCAGGCGTTCGGCTTCAATGCGATCATCTTTTTCCTTCTGCGCGCGCAAGGCGTAGGCCTTGGCCAGATCGATTTCTTCGCGCGTACGCGCCGGACGCGGCTTGTCACTTCCAGCATTCGCGCCGCCTTGCGGCGGCCTACGATCACCGGGCCTGGCTTGCTGCTTCGGCCTGCCATCAGCTGGCTTGCCTTGCGGTGGCCGGCGATCGTTTGGCGCGTGCGCCTTGCGCTCGACGGGCGCGGGTTCCGGCTTCGGCGCGGGCTTGTAGCCCAGGCCCAGCAGTTGGTCACGAAGGGAATTGCTCATGGATGACGGGGTTCCGTGTGCGCTGGCGACGCACTTGCGTCGCTCGCTCAGTAATGCGGCGGAGGCGGCTCGTTGGCCGGATCGGAATAAAGCAACGTGCGCAATTGCTTGAGGTCTTCCAGCGCACGCTGCAACAGTTCATGGTTGCGCGACGCTTCGTCACGCGATGCGGCCAGCGCATCGCTCATCTCGTTCAAGGCCTGTTCCTGGAATGCGAAGCGCATCTCCAGGTCGGTGAACCGACGATCGAACTGGAATTCAAGCGAGCCGTCATCACCTTTGGCGGGCATGGCTCAGCCGACCCGCTCAATGGTCCGGCCACGGCCGATGCCGTAGTAAGCCAGGCCCGCTGCCTCGACTTCGGCTGGTTCATAGATGTTGCGGCCGTCGAAAATTGCAGGATCCTTCAGTGCGGCCTTCAGCTTGCTGAAATCCGGGCTCCAGAACGCCTTCCACTCCGTAAGCACGATCAAGGCATCCGCCCCCTGCAAGGCCTCCATCGGCGATGCCACCAATCGCAGGTCGGCGCGCTCGCCGTAGATGCGGCCCGCTTCTTCCATGGCTTCGGGATCATAGGCCTGCACTTTCGCACCCGCTTCCCACAAGCGTGCCAGCAAGGCGCGGCTCGAAGCCTCGCGCATGTCGTCGGTGTTGGGCTTGAAGGCCAGGCCCCAGAGCGCAAACGTTCGGCCCTTCACCATGCCGCGGAAATGTCGCTCGACCAGTTCGAAAATCTTGTGTTTCTGGCGATCGTTCACCGCTTCCACGGCTTCCAGGATCTGCGCGCTGTAACCATGCTGGCGCGCGGTGCGTCCAAGCGCCTGCACATCCTTGGGGAAACAGGAACCGCCGTAACCGGCGCCTGGATAGATGAAGGAATAGCCGATGCGGGGGTCGGAACCGATGCCATGGCGGACCATCTCGATGTCGGCCCCCACGCGCTCGGCGATGTTGGCCATTTCATTCATGAAACTGATCTTGGTCGCCAGCATCGCGTTGGCGGCGTACTTGGTCAGTTCCGCCGAGCGCACGTCCATGGCGACGATGCGTTCGTGGTTTCGGTTGAAGGGCGCATACAGGCGCTTCATCGTTTCCAGCGCGGTGGCGCTTGCGGTGCCAACCACGATGCGGTCGGGTCGCATGCAATCCTTGACCGCGTCGCCTTCCTTCAGGAATTCGGGGTTGGAGACCACTTCAAAGGCGACGCTGGCACCACGCGCCTGCAACTCGGCGGCGATTGCGTCGCGCACCTTGTCTGCCGTGCCGACCGGAACCGTGGACTTGTTGACGATCACCGCGCTTCGCGCAAGGTGCTGGCCGATAGTGCGGGCCACGGCCAGCACGTACTGCAGGTCGGCACTGCCATCCTCGTCGGGCGGCGTCCCCACCGCGATGAAGATGACTTCGCCGTGGTCGATGGAGTCGGCCGTTTCGGTGGTGAAGCTGATACGGCCAGCTGAATGATTGGCTAGCACGAGCTCTTCAAGGCCCGGCTCGAAGATCGGAATAACACCCCGGTTGAGGCCATCCACTTTCGCCGCATCGATATCGACGCACACGACCTGGTTGCCCACTTCCGCAAGGCAAGTGCCGGTGACCAGCCCCACGTACCCGGTGCCGAAAACTGTAACGCGCATGTTTGCTCCCTGCCCGTTGGAACGGCGACGGCCATTGCCGTCGCCGCCCTCGCTTACTTGACGATGCCGAGCAGCTCGACTTCGAACACCAGGGTCGAGTTCGCACCGATCGGCGGCTGGCCATTGGGGCCATACGCGAGGTTGGACGGAATCCACAGCTTGTACTTGCTGTTCACCGGCATCAGCGCCAGACCTTCAGTCCAACCCGGAATGACCTGATTCAAGGCGAACTCAACCGGCTCGCCACGATCGTAGGAGCTGTCGAAGGTGGTGCCGTCGAGCAATGTGCCCTTGTAGTTGACGCGGACCTTGTCGGTGGCGACTGGCTTCGGGCCGGAGCCTTCGCGCATCACCTGGTACTGCAGGCCCGACGGCGTGGTGCGCACGCCCGGCTTGGTCTTGTTGGCAGCCAGGAAGGCTGCGCCGTCACGCAAGTTCTTTTCGCCAGCCTCGGCTGCCTTGGCGGCCATCTTGGTCTGCAGGTGCTGGCTGAACTGGTTGCGGATCTGTTCCGCCTCGGCCTGGGTCAGCTTGGTCGTCTTGCCGGCGAACACGGCCTGCATGGCCTGCGTCAGCGTAGCCATGTCGATTTCATCCTTGATCGGCTCGAGCGACTTGGCGACATCCATGCCGACCATGTAGCTGTTGCGCTGCTTGTCGGTCATGCCGGCGGCAGCCGGGCTCATGGCGGATTCGCCGGGCTTGGCGGCAGCCTTGTCGGCCGCGGGCGCGGGGGACTGGGCGGTGCACGCCATGCTGGAAGCGAACGCAGTCATCAAGACCGCAGAACGAAAAACCGAAGTCATCTGGTACCACTCCTGGAATATGCCGGGTCGTCCCGGCGCAAGCGCGTATTGTCGCGGCCCGGCAGGCGCGCGGCAATGGCTCTCACTTCCGCGCTTCAGGCGCCGGCTGGTCAAGCAAGGCTTCCACCCGGGCCACGAAGGCCGGATCGGTCGGCGTGGTGCGGCTACCGAAGTTGGCTACCACCCTTCCCTTGCGGTCAATCAGGTACTTGTGGAAGTTCCAGCCCGGTGCCTGGCCAGTTTCGCTGGCCAGGCGCTGGTAAAAGGGCGTGGCGTCGGCGCCTTTCACGTGGACTTTCTCAAACATGGGGAATTTGACGCCGTAGGTCAGCGTGCAGAACTCCTGGATCTGCTTCTCGCTGCCCGGGTCCTGCCCCATGAAATCATTGGACGGAAATCCCAGCACCGCGAAGCCACGGGCCTTGTAGCGCGCGTGCATGGCCTCCAGGGACTCGAATTGCGGGGTGAAACCACACTTGCTGGCGGTGTTGACCACCAGCAGCACCTTGCCTGAGTAGGCTTTCTGCAGATTCACCACGCGCTTTCCGGCCAGTTCCCGGTAGTTCTGGTCCAGCAAGGCCTGGCCGGCGTGGGCAGAACCGACCGCCAGACCCAAGGCCACGGCCACAAACTGTAACGTTTTCATAAACTTGCCCCTTAGCCCGGCGGGTGCCGGGATATATGCCATCAGTTTGGTCGCTTTTTTGTGTAGAGGGTGTTGACAAGGGAAAATGTAGTGTTATAGTTTGCTACATCACCATTCGGTTACCTCACCAACACGGGAGGCGTCATGTACCACAAGATCAAAAA
>JBBRXD010000174.1:0-5132 GCA_038248775.1 Lysobacterales bacterium
CGAGTTGTTGTTGCCGATCGCCAACGCGTTGCCGGCGTCGACGGTGTTGTTGATGCCGAAGGCGTTGCTGTTGGTGCCGTTGAGGGTGACGGTGTTCAACTGGCCGAACGCGTTGCTGTCGCCGCCGTCGACGGTGTTGAAGCCGCCGAACGCGTTGCTATTGGCACCATTTGCGATATTGGTGCGGCCGAATGCATTGCTGCCGGAGCCGATCGCCTGGTTGTCCCAGCCCACCGCCGACGCATCGTCACCGTCTGCGCTGTTGTTGCTTCCCAGTGCATTGCTGTGCAGGCCGAACGCAATGTTGTTGCGACCGATGGCATTGCTTTCATCGCCCGCGGCCAGGTTGAAGCTGCCCACCGCGCTGCTGTCAATGCCAACGGCCAGGTTCTGATAGCCCACTGCGGTCGACTGGTCGCCGACGGCGTTGCTCGATTGGCCCATCGCGGTGCTGTCGATGCCGTCGGCAACGGCATTGTTGCCGTACGCACTGCTGCCGTCGCCATTTGCCTGGCTGTTCGCGCCGGAAGCCGTGCTGTTGACGCCGCTGGCAACGGCGTCATCGCTGCCGTCGTTCAGGCCGTCGGCCTTGAAGTAGCGCGTCGCGTTCGTCGTGTCGGTGGCCGCGTCGGCGGCGACCGTGTCGAGCTGCGACTTGTTCACCGCGTCGGTGGCCATCGTGCCGGCCGCGACGTTGGTGATCTGGCGCTCCGTGCCGGCGCCGCCGACGGAGACCGAATTCACGCGGTCAGCCACCGAGTCGGCGCCCAGGGCCACCGAGTTCACCGCCTGCGCGTCAGAGCCGGTACCCAGCGCCGTGGTGTTGAGGATGTCGGAGCGCGCGCCAGCGCCGAGCGCCGTCGCCCGCAGGCCGCTCGCATGGCTCGAAGCGCCGATCGCGGTCGACGCGTTGGCCGAAGCGAAGGAAGCCGCGCCGAACGCCGAACTGCTGAGACCTTCGGTGAGGCTGTTGGCACCGATCGCTACCGAGTTGAGGCCCAGGGCCCGCGCATTGTTGCCGATCGCGATGGTGTCGGTCTGCGCTGCCTCGGCGTTGCTGCCCGCCGCGAAGCTATTCGTTCCCGAAGCGGTATTGCCGTTGCCCAGTGCCGTCGAATTGGCGCCCGAGGCTTCATTGCCGGTGCCGACCGCGGTTGAGGATGCGCCCGACGTCATGGCGACGGCATTGTTATTGCTGCCCAACGCGGTCGAATTGTCACCGGTCGCGAAATTGGTGTCACCCACGGCCGTCGAGGACATGCCCGACGCCTCATTGCCGTTGCCGACCGCGGTCGCAAACATCATGAGGGCGTTGTTGCTGGTACCGATCGCGTTGCTGGAAAACCCGCTGGCGGTGTTGAAGCTACCAAAGGCGTTGGCGAAAGCGTTCCCGAAGGCGTCGCCAGCGGTGTTGTTCCAACCGAAGGCGTTGCTGAAGTCGCCGTCGGCCGTGTTCAAGTAGCCGCACGCGGTCGCCTCGGTGCCAATGGCAGAGCTTCCGCCGCTGATCGTTGTAGTGCCGTCGAACAATTCGCAGTAGCTGCCAGCGTATGCCGGCGCGGCCGAAGCCAGGTACAAGCCGATCGCGCCCGCAACGGCGAGCGAAAGTTGGGTGTTGCGATTCATCGATGATCCCCTTGTCGGAAAAGTACCGGCATTGCGAAAGTCGCTACGGGGATCTTCCAAAAGCAACTCCCCCCCCGGGCGCCGGCCAGGGCACACCTTAGGGCGAAACCACCCGCTTGAAAACCACTTCCGAGAATTTTTCCGTGTTGCGGGTCAATAATTTCATGAACGAAAGTGAGGCGTGTCTCCCAATTTGACACTTGATTGCCGTTTGCGTCGAAAGCATGCGTTTTGCGCCCTACCCTGACGTGCATGTCGGCATCGGATCGTGACCGGCGCAACGATGGCTGGCCCAAGCCGGGGCGGCAGCGTGAGCCGAATCCCAGCACGCGAGGGCCTTTATTTCTTGCGATGCCGCGGCGCAGCTTGTTTTTTGCCCTCGGTCCATCGCACACTCCGGGCGCCGGTGTATGGGGATGTCGTCACAGTCCCGGCCACGCTCAACGGGTCCCTTGCCTCTCGCGACGGCCCGACCAACCACCAAAATTGCTCCAAGGGGGAGACACCATGCGAACACGTTTACTGGCCGCGGCGGCATTGCCGGGCCTGCTGGCCATCTGCTGTGCGGCCAGTGCCGCCGAGCCGGCCAATGGCACCACCGAAGTGATGTTCAGCGGCTTGAAGGTTGGCATCGATGCCAATACCGGCAGGCTGCGTCCGCTCAGCGTTGCCGAGAGCAAGCATCTCGACCAGATGCTGACCCAGGGCAGGAAGCCGACGTTCGCGCCGCAGATCGCGCGCAGCTTCAAGGCACCCGCCAACGAAGCCGCCGCGCGCCTGACCGCGCGCCCGCTACGCGGCGGCGGTACCAGCGCCAAGGTGCCCGAGTCGATGATGACTTCGGTCGTCGCGCATCGCGACGCCTCCGGCCAACTGGTGATCGAGCACGCCGACGCCGCCGGCAACGCGACCAACAACGAGGGCCTGCCCAATGAATAAGCTCACCCTCAGCTGCGCGCTGGCCCTGGCCGGCGTCTTTGCCGCCGGTCACGCCGACGCCGCGCAATTGCTCCTGCTCAACGGCGATGCCGGCACCGGTGCTGGTCTCGACGATCCTTCCGCGAAGGCGCCGCAGGGCTCCAACCCGGGCACCACGCTCGGCGCGCAGCGCCGCATCGCCTACCAGTTCGCGATGGACATGTGGGGCACCGTGCTGCAGAGCAACGTGCCGATCAAGGTCGCCGCCTCGTTCCAGCCGCTGACCTGCACGCCGACATCCGGCACGCTGGGTTCGGCCGGTCCGAACTGGATCGACCACGACTTCACCAATGCGCCGCGACCGGGCATCTGGTACCACTCGGCACTGGCGGATTCGCTCGCCGGTATCGACCTCGACAATGACCCTTCCGACCCGGCCGACATCGTTTCGCGCTTCAACGGCGACCTGGGCGTCAATCCGAACTGCCTCACCGGCCTGGACTGGTACTACGGCCTGGACGGCATCACACCGGCCGGCAGCATCAACTTCCTCAACGTGGTGATGCACGAGATTGGCCACGGCCTGGGCTTTTCCGGCTTCCTGAGCAAGACCACCGGCGCGTTCGGCGACTACGACGGCACCGGCCCGCGCTCGGATACCTACACGCAGAATGCCTACGACAACGTCCTCAACCTGGGCTTCAATGACCCGGTGATGACCGCCGCGCAGCGCGCCACCGCGATGAAGACGCCGGGCCGCCTGGTGTGGGCTGGCAACCGCGTCAGGGCCGAGGCAGGGCTGGTTCTCGGCAACCGCACCGCCCTGCGCGTGACCGCTCCGGCACCGGCCGTCGGCAGCTACGAGATCGAGTTCGCGTCGTTCGGCCCGATCGCGACCCCGACAAGCTTCCCGGCCAACCAGGTGGTACTGGTCGATGACGGCGTCGCCAGCAACAGCAATGGTTGCGAGGCGCCGTTCGTCAACGCAGCGGCCATCTCCGGCAAGATCGCCCTGATCGATCGCGGCATCTGCGGCTTCACGGTCAAGGTCAAGAACGCGCAGCTCAACGGTGCGATCGCCGTGATCATCGCCAATAACGTCCCCGGCGTGTTTGGCATGGGTGGCGCGGATGCCACGATCACCATCCCGAGCGTGATGGTCTCGCAGGCCGACGGCGCCACGCTGAAGGCCAACCAGCCGGCCAGCGTCAACCTGTTCGTCGACCCGAACCTGTTCCAGGGTGCGGACAACGCCGGCCACGTGCGCCTGTATGCACCGACGACCGTAGCCGGTGGTTCGACGTTCTCGCACTACGACACCGCCCTGCAGCCGAACGCGCTGATGGAGCCGTTCGATTCCCCGACCGTGCAGTCGCAGGTCGATGTCGATCTGACACCGGCGTTGTTCGCCGACATCGGCTGGGCGTTGAATCCGGGTAACGCGACGCTCGCCGGCTGCGACACGACCGTCGACGCAGTGGAGCTGGGTGGCCTGATCATCGGTGCCAACGTGTCCGCGTACAGCAACATGTGCGCAGCCTCGTCAGGCGGTAACCGCACCACCTACACGCGTTGCATCGGCGACCAGGCCGCCAAGCTGAAGCAGATGGGCGCGATCACCAACGCCCAGCTGTCGAAGGTGCGCGCGTGTTCGACGCTCGTGCGTCCGTGATCCGATAGCCGGATAGCAGACCACTGGTAGTTCCAGACCGGCGCCTTCGGGCGCCGGTTTTTTTTGCGCGGGGTCGCGGTGCTGCGCTACCCGCGGGAGGCATGCACGACATTCCTGCGGCACCCCGTGTCCGAAACCCGGGCTCCACCCCGTTGAAAATTAAGCGGCGCCGTCGGCGTCAGGGGGCGATTTCCAGAAATCAACGGAGTGGGTTGCATGAAAATCATGATCGTAACGGGCCTGTTGCTGACAGGCATGACCGCCGGGCTGTGCCTTCCGGCGCAGGCTGACGAGCCGGAGAACGCCACCGTCGAGGCCACGGTTGCCGGCATGAAGGTCGGCATCGATGCCAAGACCGGCAAGCTGCGCCCGCTGACCGCGGCCGAGAGCCAGCAGCTGGACCAGGCGTTGACCCAGGGCAGGAAGCCGCAGTTCGCTGCCGGCCTGGCCAGGACCTTCAACCAACCCGCCGATGAAGCCGAAGCCCGCGCCACCGCACGTGCGATCGCCGGCGGCGGCGTGTCCGTGAAGCTGCCGGAATCGCAGATGTCGGCATTGTCCGCGCGCCAGAACAGCGCCGGCGAGCTGGTGATCGAACACATCTCGGCGGCTGACGCTGGCGCCTCGCATGAGGAGTCCAGCCATGAATAAGCTCACCCTTGCCTGCACGCTGGCGCTGGCCGGTGTTTTCTCCATGGGCAACGCCGACGCCGCGCAATTGCTGCTGCTCAACGGCGACGCTGGCACCGGCACCGGCCTCGACGATCCCTCCGCCAAGGCGCCCCAGGGCCTGAACCCGGGCACCACGCTGGGCGAGCAGCGCCGGATCGTGTATCAGTTCGCGATGGAGCTGTGGGGCGCGGTAATCAAGAGCAACGTGCCGATCAAGGTCGCCGCCTCGTTCCAGCCGCTGTCC
>JBBRXD010000175.1:0-5044 GCA_038248775.1 Lysobacterales bacterium
GAACTGATCCAGGCGCCCGGTTTCCACGACGCGCTTGAGGCCAACACGCACCGACTGTGCGACGGACTGGAAGCAGCAGCCCGCGAGGCTGGCGTGGCAGTTACCAGCAACCGCACTTGTGCGATGTTCGGTTTATTCTTCACCGACAAGCAGGTCGACACCTACGCGGACGCGGTGGCTTGCGATCGCGCGGCCTTCAACCGCTTCTTCCACGGCATGCTGCGCCGTGGCGTGTACCTGGCGCCGTCGGCATTCGAGGCCGGCTTCCTGTCCTCGGCGCACGGCGAGATCGAGATTGCGCACACGCTCGAAGCCGCACGCGAAGCCTTCCGCGAAGTCGCGGCCGGCTGACCCCCACCTTTTCCGGAGATGAAGATGCGACCCGAAACACTTGCAGTCCACGCCGGTGGTGAAGCCGATGCCGCCACGGGCGCGTTGTCGCCACCCATCCACCTGGCCACTACCTTCAAGCACGGCCCTGCGGGCGAGCGTGTGGCCGGCTACGAGTACCAACGCGAAGGCAATCCTACCCAGGACCGGCTGGAAGCGATGCTGAGCGTGCTGGAAGGCGGACACGCCGCATTGGCAACGGGTTCGGGCATGGCGGCGATGTCGCTGTTGCTCGACAGCCTGCCGGCCGGATCGCGCATCGTCATTCCAGACGATTGCTACACGGGATTGCGCGTGCTTACGCAGGAATTCCTGCCGCAGCGCGGCGTAACCGCAACGGTCGTGGACATGGCCGACCTGGCCGCGGTGAAGTCGGCGGCGGCAGGTGCTGCCTTGGTCTGGGCCGAGACACCTTCCAACCCGCAATTGAAGATTGCCGACATCAGCGCCATCGCCGCCATCGCGCGCGACGCGGGCGCACTGCTGGCTTGCGACAATACCTTCGCCACGCCCGCACTGCAGCGCCCGATCGAACTCGGCGCCGACGTAGTTATGCATTCCACGACCAAGTATTTCGGCGGCCACAGCGACTGCATGGGCGGCGCGCTGGTGTTTGCCAGGCGCGATGACTTCTTTGACTCGGTTGCGCATCGCCGCCACGTGACCGGCGGCATCCTGTCGCCATTCAATGCCTGGCTGATCCTGCGCGGCGCCCGGTCGCTGCACGCGCGAATGGCCTGGCACTGCCGCAACGCGGGCGTGATCGCCGCCTTCCTCGCCAACCATCCAGCCGTTGAAGCCGTGCATTACCCGGGGCTGGCGTCGCATCCGGGCCATGACATTGCCAAGCGACAGATGGGCGATTTTGGCGGCATGCTCAGCTTCCGCGTGAAAGGGGGGCGCGATGCGGCGCTGGCGGTAGCGGGTCGCTTGAAGCTGATCATCAACGCCACCTCGCTGGGCGGCACGGAATCGCTGATCGAGCATCGCGCGTCGGTGGAAGGTCCAAAGCCTTTCTCACCGCAGAACCTGCTGCGCTTCTCGGTCGGCCTGGAAAACGTCGAGGACCTGATCGAGGACCTGACCCAGGCGCTCGGCTAGGGCGGACCTCGTTGTTCGAGTGCTTCGTCGAGGAAGAAATCAATCAAGGGCTCTTGCGACGGGTCGATCGCGTAGCCATCGAAATCGCTGACGCCGCGGCTGCGCAGGAAGGCTTCGTCGATGATGAATTGTCCGGTGAAGCCGCGCGCTGGCATGGTAAGCATCGCGTGGGCCGCATCGGCCATGATGTCCGGCCTGCGGCAGCGCGAGAGCTCGACGCCGGGAATCATGTTGATGGCGTCGGTGGCGATGACGGTGCGTGGCCACAAGGCATTCACCGCCACGCCGCGCTCGCGGAACTCGGCGGCCAGGCCCAGCGTTATCAGGCTCATGCCCATCTTGGCCAGGCTGTAGGCGGTATGGGCTGCCCACCAGACCGGTGCCAGGTTGGGCGGCGGGGCCAGGGTAAGGATGTGCGGATTGTCGGATTTCAGAAGGTGCGGCAGGCAAGCCTGCGAGCAAAGGAAGGTGCCGCGCGAGTTGACCTGGTTCATCAGGTCGAAGCGCTTCATCGGCGTTTCCAGGATGCCGCGTAACCAGATCGCGCTGGCGTTGTTGACCAGGATGTCGATGCCGCCGAAGGCCGCGACGGCCTGGTCGACCGCGGCGTGCACCTGGTCTTCTTCGCGGATGTCGCAGCGGACGGCCAGGGCCTTGCCGCCAAGTTCTTCCACCTGCGCCGCGGCACTGTGGATGGTGCCGGGCAATTTCGGATTGGCGACGTCCGACTTGGCGGCAATGACGATGTTGGCGCCATCGCGCGCAGCACGCCGGGCGATGGCTAGACCGATGCCGCGTGACGCGCCGGTGATGAAGAGGGTTTTACCGGCAAGGTCAGTCATTGGCGTGTCCATTGGCAAGTTTCGGGCGTGGTGTTTGGAGACACGTGGTCAACGGTTTTCGCTGCCGCGGTCGGGGCGTACACTCTACCTCCATGGACGATACCCCATGTGACCCGATGACCACGCGGCGAATTCGATTGCCGCCTGGTAATTCAGCCACGTCCGGGGCCCGCCTGCTGGTGATCCACGGTGCGAGCATGGGACTTTGCGTCGAATTGATCGACAGGCCGGTGCGCGTGGGGCGCGGGCGCGACTGCGAAATGATGATCGACCATGTCAGCGTGTCGCGCATGCATTGCCGGGTCTGGACCGAAGAGGGCCGCTTCCACATCAGCGACCTCAGCTCCACCAACAAGACCCTGGTCAACGGGCACGTCGTCGAAACCTGTGAATTGAAAGATGGCGACACCATCGCGATCGGCGAGATCGTACTGAAGTTTTTCCGGCGCGAAAGTCCCGAAGATCGCTACCACCAGGCCATGGTCGAGATGGCCACGGTGGACGCGCTGACCCAATTACCCAATCGTCGAACGTGGCGCGATGGCCTCGAGCGCGCTATTGGCCAGGCCCAGGACGGCAGTCCGCTGAGCCTGGTCTTCATCGACCTGGACCACTTCAAGCGCGTCAACGACGAACTTGGTCACCTTGCCGGCGATGAAGTATTGAAGGCTGTCGCCGCAGTGATCCGCGATTCCGTAACGCCCGAGTGCCTGGCCGGACGACTGGGCGGCGAGGAGTTTGCCATCGTCATGCCGCGCACCGCGCTGTCGCGCGCCGTTGACTACGCCGAACGGCTGCGACTGGCGATCGAGTCCCTGACCATCTCGCTGTCCGGCGGTCCACGCCCGGTCACCACCAGCTTGGGCGTGGTGCAGTGGCAACCGGCCGACCAGACCTCCGCGGAATTCATGCGCGCGGCGGATCTCGAATTGTTTCGCGCCAAATCCGAGGGACGCAACCGCGTCTGTGCGCGCGCGCCCACCTGAGTGGGTGTGTGGGAGCGGGCTTGCCCGCGATGCCTTTCTAAAGCAATCGCGGGCAAGCCCGCTCCCACTCAGCTGAGCCCGCAGCGGGATAAGGCCTGGGCCCTTCAGGATTCCTGCAGGCGGGCCACGGCATGCAGGAGGTGTTGCAGACGCTGGTGCGGATCATCGAGTTGCAGAAGGTCCTGCTTTTCTTCCGGGGATAGCGGCAACCACTCCGCGAGCCGCCAGCTGACCCATTCCGGATCCTGGAACTGGTTTTTTTCCACCTTGTCATGCGGTGGTCCGGCGCGGTCGAGGATGCGACGCAGCAGAGTGGCGAGCAGATCGTGCTCGACGCGGACTTCACCCGCCTCGGGCTCGACCCGCCACACCACGTCGCCCAACACCAGGCCGTTGTCGCGCACGCGCGATCGCTCGACCCGGAAACGGCGAACGCCTTCCACGGTCAGCACCAGCAAGCCGTCGGGCGAGCTTGAAAAATCGGTGATGCGCGCCTCGCAGCCGATGGCCGCGGGCAAGGCCGGTTCGCCGACTTCCCCGCCTTCCAGGATCAGGCAGACGCCGAAACCGCGACCGCGGTGGCTGCAGTCGCGAACCAGGTCGAGGTAGCGCGCCTCGAATACGCGAAGGCTGAGTTGCCCACCAGGGAACAACACGGCGTTCAAGGGAAACAGCGGGAGTTCTTCGGTGCCCACGATGCCAGTCTATGCCGCGGGTGCGGATCCGGACAATGCCGCCAGGGCACGGCGCGGTGCGCCCTCAAACCCGCCGTTGGACATGAACACCACGTGGTCGCCGGGGCGCGTCAGGTCCACCACGCGCGCAATCAAGGCATCCACGCTGGCCACGGCCTCGCCCGGTGCATGCAAACGGGAAATGACCGCGCCCGCATCCCAGGCCAGTTCCGGACGGTGCAGGAACAGGGTCAGGTTGGCCGCGGCGAGCGACGGCGCGATCTGTTCGGAATGTGCGCCCAGGCGCATGGAATTGCTGCGCGGCTCCATCGCCACGATGATGCGCGCCGTGCCGACCCGGGCGCGCAGTCCTTCCAGCGTGGTGCGGATGGCTGTCGGGTGGTGGGCAAAATCGTCGTAGACGGTGATGTCGTTGGCACTACCCAGGTTTTCCAGCCGGCGCTTCACGCTGACGAAGTCGACCAGGTGTGGAACCACGGCGGCGATGTCCACACCCACGGCATGCGCAGCGGCCAAGGCAGCCAGGCCGTTCATCACGTTGTGCCGGCCGACCATGTTCCAGCGGACGATGGCGATATCACGGCCGTGGTGGCTGACGGCGAACTCGCTGCCATCCTCGCGCAACAGTCGCGCCTTCCATTCCGCTTCGCCATCGATAGCGAAGCGCTGCACCGGCGTCCAGCATCCCATCGCCAGCACTTCGCGCAGCGCCTCGTCCTCGCCATTGACCACCAGGCAACCCGTGCCCGGCACGATCCGCACCAGGTGATGGAACTGGCGCTGGATGGCGGCCAGGTCCGGAAAGATATCGGCGTGGTCGTATTCGAGGTTGTTGAGGATGGCCACCGTCGGCCGGTAGTGCACGAACTTGGAGCGCTTGTCGAAGAAAGCCGTGTCGTATTCGTCGGCTTCGACCACGAATTCCTTGCCCGAGCCGAGCCTGGCCGAGACGCCGAAATTTTCCGGCACGCCACCGACCAGGAAACCGGGATCGCGACCCGCGGCGTCCAGCAGGAAAGCCAGGATGGAC
>JBBRXD010000176.1:0-5026 GCA_038248775.1 Lysobacterales bacterium
CGGCAAAGAAAGCCGCCGCGAAGTAATTCGCGGAGGTTTCGCCGATGTCTCCAAGCCCCGCCCTGGCGGGGCTTTATCGTTCCTGGCCGCCGATGACCATCGAGCGCAGCGGATTTCCACCAAGCCAGTAGCTCAGTTCGGCGGGATGGTCGAGATCCCACAGCGCGAGGTCGGCGCACATCCCTGCGCGCAGGCAGCCGCGATCGTAAAACCCGAGCGCGCGCGCTGCATTCACCGTTGCGCCGCGCAAGGCCTCGGCCGGTGTCAGCCTGAAGTGCGTGCAGGCCAGCGACATCACCAGGCGAAGTGATTGCAGTGGCGAGGTGCCCGGATTGAGGTCGGTGGACACGGCCATCGCCACGCCGGCATCGCGAAGCGCCTGCACCGGCGGCAATCGGGTTTCCCTCAACACATGGAATGCGCCGGGTAACAGCACCGCGACTGTCCCGTTCGATGCCATGGCCTGCACGGCAGTGGCGTTGCTGTATTCCAGGTGGTCCGCCGACAGGCCCGCGAATTCCGCGACCAGCGCCGCGCCATCGAGATCGCTCAACTGGTCGGCATGCAGTTTGACCGGCAGGCCGAGCGAGCGTGCTTCCTCGAAAACAACGCGCATCTGTAGCGGACTGAAGCCGATGCCTTCGCAGAAGCCGTCCACCGCATCAACCAGGCCCAGGCCGTGCAATTCGCGCAACCAGAAGCAGCAGGCACCGATGTAGGCGTCCGTGTCACCGGCGAATTCCGCCGGCAGCGCATGCGCGCCCAGGAAGGTGGTGCGCACGGTAATGCCGAGTTCGGCGCCGATCCTGCGCGCGACGCGCAGCATCTTTGCTTCGTTTTCCAGGTCCAGGCCGTAACCGGACTTGATCTCGATAGTCGCCACGCCATCTTTCAGCAAGGCTGCTGCGCGTGGCAGGGATTGTTCGAATAATTCATCCTCGGCGGCTGCGCGGGTTTCGCGCACCGTGGACAGGATGCCGCCTCCGGCACGGGCGATTTCTTCATAGCTTGCGCCAAGCAGGCGTTGTTCAAACTCGCGGGCGCGATTACCGGCGAACACCAGGTGCGTGTGGCAGTCCACCAGGGCCGGCGTCACCAGCAGGCCATGCGCGCGCCGCACCATTTTTGCCAGCGACTCCGGTGCTCCGGGAAGATCAGACTCCTTGCCGACGAAGGCGATGAGGCCGTCCTTCCATGCGATCGCGCCGTCATCGATACATCCGTAGCCATCCGCGCACCCTTCTTCCATGGTCACCAGCCGGCAATCGAAAAGAAGGCCGTCCCAGCGAGGTGGATGGTTCGGATCAGGGCGAGTGGTCATCGCGGCATCGTACTAACGAATGACGCCGGCGGCGCGCAAGACTTCAGGATCGCAACCGGCGCGGCGCGCAATTTCATCACTGTGCTGGCCCAACGTCGGAGGTGGCTGGCGATAATCCACGGGCGTCAGCGACAGATTCAGGGGGCTGGCTACCATCGGCACGTCACCCAGGGTCAGGGTCATGCCGCGTGCCTCGGTTAGTGGCGCATGCAGGGCCTGCGATACAGAACGGATGGGCGCAGCCGGCACGCCTGCGACCGTGAACAGGTCGAGCCAATGCTGCAAGGGCTGTTGCGAAAATATCGTCGCGAGCGAACCACACAGGGCCATCCGGTTGCACACCCGCGATGCGTTGTCGCGATAGTCGGGATGGTCCACCCAGTCAGGGCGCTGCAAGGCAATGCAGGCCAGTCGCCACAGTTTTTCACTGGCGATCGCAAGCACGAATTGGCCGTCGCTTGCCTCGAACGCCTGGTAGGGCACGATGCTGGCATGCGCATTGCCATAGCGCGGCGCGTCTTGCCCTGTGAACAGGACATTGCTGGCTATATTGGCCAGCCAGCTGAGCTGCGTGTCGAACAGTGACACGTCTATCTGCTGCCCCTGGCCGCTGGCATCGCGATGGCGCAGTGCTGCCAGGATGGCGATCGCGGCATTCTGCCCGGTGGCCAGGTCCGCCACGGCGACACCGACCTTGTGCGGCTCGCCATCGGCTGGACCGGTGATGGACATCAGCCCGGACTCGGCCTGCACCACGAAGTCGTAGCCGGGGCGCAGGGCTTCGGGACCGGTGCGGCCGTAGCCGGAAATCGAGCAGTACACCAGCCGTGGGTTGATCGCAGCCAACTCGGTATAGCCCAGGCCCAGTGATTCCGCCACGCCAGTCCGATAGCTTTCGATCACTACGTCCGCCTGTCGCACCAGGGCTTCAAGCAGCGGCCGCGCCTGCGGATTGCGCAAGTCGAGCGCCAGCGATTTCTTGTTTCGATTGCAGCAGGCGAAATATGCCGACAAGCCGTCCTTGAACGGCGGGCCCAGGCCACGCGTCTCGTCGCCGTCGAAGCCTTCGATCTTCAGTACCTCGGCGCCCAGGTCGGCCAGCATCATTGCGCACCAGGGGCCGGCCAGCACGCGCGAGAACTCGAGGACGACCAGGCCGGATAGGGAATGCATGGTCCCGATTGTATGCGGCCCGGGTTTAGAATTCGCCCATGACCCCGCTTGTCCTGCCCGGCATCCCCAATATCCATTCCCACTCGTTCCAGCGCGCGATGGCGGGCATGGCCGAGCGGGGGTCGGAGCGCGCGGACAGCTTCTGGACCTGGCGCGAGCTGATGTATCGCTTCGCGGGCCGGCTGACGCCGGAATCGCTGCACGACATCAGCGCGCAACTGTTCGTCGAGATGCTGCAGGCGGGGTATACGAGCACCTGCGAGTTCCACTACCTGCACCACCAGGCAGGCGGCCAGCACTATGACGAACCTGCCGCGATGTCGCAGGCGATCATCGCCGCTGCGCGGGAGACCGGCATCCGCCTGACCTTGCTGCCGGTGCTGTACATGACTGGCGGCTTCGATGGCCGTGAATTGTCTGACCGGCAGAAGCGCTTCGGCCATGACGTGGACGCCTATCTATCGCTGCTCGATAGCCTGATCGCACAGGAACATTCGATGCTTCGCGTGGGCGTCGCGCTGCACAGCCTGCGCGCCGTGCCCGCCGATGCGATACGCGCGGTGCTCGCCGCGCCGCAGGCAGGCAAGCCGCGCCCGATCCACATCCATATTTCCGAGCAGACGGCGGAAGTGGAGGAGTGCCTTGCCTCGCGCGGCGCGCGGCCGGTGCAATGGCTGTTGGCCAATGCCGCAGTGGATGAAGCCTGGACGTTGGTGCATGCCACGCATGTGAATGCGTCTGAGCTTGAAGGCATTGCCGCGAGCAAAGCGGTAGTGGCGCTGTGCCCGACCACGGAGGCCAACCTTGGCGATGGTGTCTTCCCGCTTCATGACTTCATCGCGCGCGGCGGTCGGCTGGGTATCGGCTCGGATTCCAACGTGTCGGTATCGCCGGTCGAAGAACTGCGCTGGCTCGAGTACGGACAGCGCCTGGTTTCCAGGCAGCGCAACATCGCCGCGACGGGCGAATTGCCCAGCAGTGGCGAAAGCCTGGTGCTGCGCGCCGTTGCCGGAGGCCGCCAGTCCAATGGCCAAGGCGTGCAGGAAGACGACCTGCTGGAGCTGGACGAACACTCAGCTTCAATGTGTGGCGTTTCGGCGACCGACCTGCACGACCGCTTCGTCTTCGCGGGCAATGCTTGCCCGGTAAAGGACGTTTTCGTACAGGGCAAGCGAGTCATCGAATCAGGCCGGCACGTCCACGGTGAACGCATCCATCAGCGGTTCCGGGATTCGATGCGCGGGCTGCTCAGCGACAGCTGAACTCAAGGACGCAAGGGCAGCGTCAACGACGCAAGAGCTGGTTCGCGGCAGCCACGATGTCGCTGAAAACGCCCGCTGCGGTAATTTCCGCACCGGCGCCTTTGCCGCCCAGCGCGAGCGGCGTGGATGCCTGCAAGTCGGTGTGCACCAGTACCAGGTTTTCTCCGGGCTTGAGCTGCGCGAAAGGCGAGGCCCCGGGCAGGGACTGGATGCCCACGCGGCCGCCGTCCGCATCCACCTGCGCAACCATCACCAGTCGCTCGCCGCGGCCACTTGCATCGGCCACGCGCGACTGCCAGCGCAGGTCGTGCGCGCACAGCCGATCCTTGAGACTCGCCGAGGCATCGTCAATGCCATCGACCAGCGACTCGATGCGCACCGATTCAAGTTCAAGCGCAAAGCCCGCCTCGCGCCCGAGCACCAGCAGCTTGCGCGCCAGATCTTCCGCGCGCAGGTCTTCGAACGGATCAGGCTCGGTCAATCCCAATGCACGTGCTTCAGCGACGGCCTCGGAAAATGCATAGCCCTCGTGCAGGCGATGCAGGATATGGCTGAGCGATCCCGACAGCACGCCTTGCAACGACCGGATGGACTCACCGCGAAGCCGCAAGTCCCGAATTGGACCCAGCACCGGAATGGCGGCGCCGACGGTGGTTTCGTATCGATAGGGCGCGCCATGCCGGCGCGACAGCCGCTGCAAATCATGGAAGTGGGACAGGCTGCGTGCGTTGGCGCGCTTGTTCGCGCCGACCACGCCCACGCCACCGGAAAGCAGGCGCGGATACCAGTCAGCCACCTCGTCGCTGGCAGTGCAGTCGATGAAAACGGCGGGCGCCGCGCCGGGGCGGGTCAGGCGGGCGAGCAGCAATTCCAGGTCGTTGTCGCGGCGCGGCTGCAGGTCCTGTTCGAAGTTCGCCAATTGCAGGCCCTGCAGGTCGTGCGCGAAGCCGCGCCGGTCGAAGGCAGCCAGCAGTGTGTAGTCCACGCCAGTGTGTTCGCGAAGCCAGTCCCGTCGTCGTTCCAGTTGCCGGCGAAGCGCGCTGCCCACCTGTCCGCGCGCGCCCACCAGCACCAGGTCGATGCGTGCCAGGGATTCACCGGGAGCTGCGAAGACGGTCGGAACGGCTGGGCGGTCGCTTCGGGGCGCGCGGGCGCCGGGATGCAGGGCAACACTCACTGGGAACTCCTCTGGACCAAGGCTGGGTGGTGCGCGGCGAGGTACATATACCTTCATCGCGATACAGAGATATAACGATTTCCGCAGCCTGTC
>JBBRXD010000177.1:0-5023 GCA_038248775.1 Lysobacterales bacterium
GATGTGGCGGAAGGTATCGTCGAGATTGGCGCCGAGCCGCTGTGCAACCCGCAACATCGCGCGCACCTGCGTTGCGGACAAGGCCGGACCGATGCCGTGGCCGGTCGCGTCGCCCATCAGCACGAAGATGCGGCCGTCGTCGCAGGGCACGAAATCATAGGTGTCGCCACCGGTGTCGTCAGTGGGCTTGAACAAGCCCGCAAAATCGTAATCGGGCAAGGACGGTGGCGCCTTGGGCAGCGTGCCCATCTGCACTTCGCGCGCGACCGAAATCTCCTGGCGCAGCTTTTCCGATGCCATCAGCTGCTCGGTCATCTGCATGCGTTGCAGCGCGACGGCGCATTGCGCGGCGAGCGCGCTGGCCACCGCCTCGTCATCGGCATCAAAGACCCCCTCGCGGCGATTCACCACCTGCAGCACGCCGACCAACTTGTCGTCGTAACCCACCAGCGGCAGGCTCAGCATGCAGCGCGTGCGCTGGCCGCTGGCCTTGTCCACGTCGCGGTTGAAGCGCGGGTCGGCGTAACAGTCGGGCACGTTGATTGGCGCGCGCGTACGCACGCATTCGCCGACGATGCCGCGGTCGGCGGGAATCCGGATGGCATCAAGCCCACGCGCAACGCGCATTTCCAGCATGTCGTCGGCGGGCTGGTACTGCCAGACGGTGCCACCTTCGGCGTCCAGCAGATCCTTGGCTGCATCGACGATGGTATATAGCATGGCGCTCAGGTCGAACGGGCGAGCCAGGTCGCGGGTGACCGCCAGGATTCGGCGCAGCTTGTCCTGGCTGAGACCGTCGGAAGCACTGGCCAGGTCGTTCATTTCGCTGTCGCTCCCGCGCAATTGGCGCGCATCTGCGCGATCACGCCCGCATAGTCGGGCGCGTTGAAGATGGCCGATCCGGCGACAAAGGTATCCGCGCCGGCAGCGGCGATTTCGCCGATGTTGTCGGCTTTCACGCCACCATCGACTTCCAGGCGGATATCACGGCCGCTGGCGTCAATCAGCTTGCGCACCTGGCGCAGCTTGTCGAGCGCGCCGGGAATGAAACTCTGGCCGCCGAAACCGGGATTCACCGACATGATCAGCACCAGGTCAAGCTTGTGCAGCACATGGTCCAGATAGTTCAGCGGCGTGGCCGGATTGAATACCAGTCCAGCCTTGCAGCCCTGCTCATGGATCAGGCCGATGCTGCGGTCAATATGCTCGCTGGCTTCCGGATGGAAGCTGATATAGGTCGCACCGGCCTTGGCAAAATCGGGAATGATTCGATCCACCGGCTTCACCATCAGGTGCACGTCGATGGGGGCGGTGATGCCGTGTTTTCGCAATGCCTCGCAGACCAGCGGACCGATGGTGAGGTTGGGCACGTAATGGTTGTCCATCACGTCGAAGTGCACCCAGTCGGCGCCGGCCTTCAGGACGTCAATGACTTCCTCGCCCAGGCGCGCGAAATCGGCCGACAGGATGGAAGGGGCGATCAGGCATCGGGACATGGGCGGTTCCGTGGTGGTGTGGGAGCGGCTAGCGGCCGCGCTGGCGCTTTATGGACTCGTAGGCACCGTTGGCCTCGCGCGCACGCAATTCGGCAAGGTCGCGGATTTCCTTGGCCGAATTGGCGACGCGATCAGGATGGTACTCCGAGATGCGCCGGCGATAGGCCAGGTCCACCTCCTCGTCGCTGGCCGACGAGCTGATGCCCAACGCCGCGTAAGGATCGGTTTCGGTCGCGGGGGATGGCGGTTTGGGCTCGGCCGGTTTCGATCCGAATACGCCGATGTCGTAAAGGTGGCCAAGGGCCACGGCGATGATCATCAGGAACGGCCGGCGCAAGGACGCCCCCAGCAGCAGGCCGATGGCAGCGCCTACCAGCTTGCCTTTCCAATTCATCGGCTGCCGCCTGCAGGTTGCCGCGCATACCAGCGCGCCAGCGCGGCGACGTCGCGCGGCTGCAGGGTATTGGCGATGGAATTCATCGGCACCGCGCGACGGGTGCCGCTGCGATAAGCGGCCATGGCCGCGACCAGGTAGGTTTCGTCCTGTCCGGCCAGGTGCGGCGTTCCGCGGATGCGGCTTCGGCCGTTTTCGCCATGGCAGGCAACGCATTGGCCCAGCTTGGCGGGCTTGGCCGGCACCTGCGCCTGCACTAGCGCGGGCAGGCACAGCAGCAGGAGCATAAGTTGGCGCATGGCGCATTCTACCAGCCGAAGCGCGCGGCCCGCCGGTTACAATAGCGCGCTCGCCCCGGATGGATTTCGCCCCTTGGCTACCACCCTGCATAGCTCCCACCTGCCCGGCCTGCCCTTGCTGCACCAGGGCAAGGTCCGCGATGTCTTCGGCCTGCCGGGCAATCGGCTATTGATGGTGGCCACCGATCGGTTGTCGGCCTTCGATGTCGTGCTGCCCGACCCGATTCCCGGCAAGGGTGAGATGCTCTGCCAGATTTCCAATTTCTGGTTCGAGCGCACCGCGCACCTCATTGCCAACCACCTGACCCACGATGCGGTGGCCAGCGTGTTGCCTGCAGGCGTCGATGCCGATTTGTATACACGGCGCAGCGTGGTGGTGAAGAAGCTCAAGCCGGTACCGGTGGAAGCTATTGCGCGCGGCTACCTGATCGGCAGCGGCTGGAAGGACTATCAGCGCAGCGGCCAGGTTTGCGGCATCACGTTGCCCGCTGGCCTGCGCCAGGCCGAAATACTGCCCGAGCCGATCTTTACTCCGTCCACCAAGGCCGCCGCCGGCAGTCATGATGAAAACGTCAGCTTCGACAGCGTGGTGCAGGCCATCGGTGCAGACCTGGCCGAACGCGTTCGCGATGCGACGCTGGCTATCTATCGCTTCGCCGCCGACCATGCGGCGACGCGCGGCATCATCATCGCTGACACCAAACTGGAATTCGGGTTGGATGAAGACGGCACGCTACACGTGATGGACGAGATGCTGACCCCGGATTCGTCGCGTTTCTGGCCCGCCGATTCCTATCAGGTCGGCATCAGCCCGCCGAGTTACGACAAGCAGTTCGTCCGCGATTACCTGGAAACCCTGGACTGGAACAAGACCGCGCCCGGTCCGAAAGTTCCTGCCACGGTGATTGAGGCCACCCGTGCGAAATACGCCGAGGCGCTGCTGCGCCTGGCAGATATCCGAATTTGACCGCGGCATTCACCCGCACCACGGAGACAGGCTGATGCGCCAGATCGACGTCTTGCTCGACCAGTATTCCAACGACCACCAAAATGAAACCAACCAGGCCATCCACCTGGTTTGCGTGCCGGCCATCGTCTGGTCGGTGACGGCCTTGCTATGGGCGGTGCCGGTGCCGGGAACGCTGCTCAAGCCCGGCGCGATTTCGGCCCTGGCGATGTTCCTGGCGTGGGCCTATTACTGGCGGCTGTCGCGCAACCTGGCGATGGGCGCGTTGGTCTGTTTCCTGGCCAGCGTGCTGGTCAATCGCTGGATCGCCAATACTTTCGGGATGAACACGCTGGTGATGATCGCCGTGGCCGTGTTCGTGGTGGCATGGATTGGCCAGTTCATCGGGCACAAGGTGGAAGGTCGTCGGCCAAGCTTTTTCACCGACCTGTTGTTCCTGTTGATCGGCCCGCTGTGGACCCTGCGCAAGCTCTATCAGCGCCTCAACATTGTCTACTGAGCACCGTCATCGCCTGGGCGGGCGCGACCTGTTCCTGGTCTCGCTGATTGCGCTGGCATGGGCGGGCAATTTCATCACCGCCAAGCTGGCGCTGATGGAATTTCCGCCGCTTTTGTTTACCGGATTGCGGCTGGCCTTGCTGGCGATGATGCTGGCAGCCTTCCTCAAGCGTCCTGCGCCCGGCCAGTGGCCACGGCTGATTGCCGTTGCGCTGTGCACGGGCGTGCTGCATTTTGGACTGAGCTTCTGGGCGCTCAGCCTGTCCACCACCATCGCCTCGCCGGCCATCCTGATGCAGAGCTATGTACCGATGTCGGCGCTGCTGGCCTGGTGGATGATTGGCGAGCGCTTCCACTGGCGTACCGGCGCAGCCATCGCGCTGAGCTTCGCCGGCGTGCTGGTGCTCGGTTTCGATCCCAGCGTGATGGAACGGCCGGCAGCACTGGTGCTGATGCTGGTATCGGCCGTGTTCCTGGCCATCGGCACGGTATTGATCCGCGGTATGAAGGGCATGGACATGTTCAGCCAGCAAGGCTGGACGGCGTTGATCGGGATGTTCCCGCTGCTGGGCATGAGCGCGCTGATCGAGCCCGACATGCGCGCGGCGATCGCGCAGGCAAGCTGGGTAGCGTGGTTCGGGGTGGTTTACGCGGCAGTGCTGGCCTCGATGCTGGGCCATGGACTGTATTACGTGCTTGTTCAACGCCATCCGGTCGCGCAGGTCACGCCCTACTTGCTGGCAACGCCGTTGCTGGCCACGGTGCTCGGCATCGTGCTGCTGCACGACCAGGTCGGGCCGCGACTGTGGATCGGCGGCGCGATGGTACTCAGCGGCGTACTCGCCATCGCACTGCGCAACCTGACCAACGCGCGACCAACGCCCGTGGTCGAAGTTTGACTCTCACTCAGCCGACGACTGGCGGCGCCGAGGGGCACGACTTCTGCGGCCGCCCCGGCGTAGCCGCATCCTGCGGACTCAGGGGCGTGCGGCCGGCCATCCCTGGCCGGCCTCCTACGAAGTCATACCCCTCGTCGCCCCCAGCCGTCGGGTACGAGTGTGGTGTGTTTGACGAAGTGCATACCAGCGGACAGCAATCGCGCTCTGCATGCACGCATCTCACTCGATCTCAACATGCCGCCACGTCATCGAACTAGGAGCACGATCCTCGTTGACGTTGACGTTGACGTTGACGTTGACGTTGACGTTGACGTTGACGTTGACCTTCGACAAGTCGCGATGGTTTCCGACGGACGCTTGGCGGTGACGGGGGGACTGACTGCGCAGGAGGTGGGCCATGGATGGCCCACCGGTCGACACTGAGTCCGCAGGAGCGGCTACGCCGAGTCGACCAGCGCAGTCGGTTCCCC
>JBBRXD010000178.1:0-5021 GCA_038248775.1 Lysobacterales bacterium
AGGCGACAAGCTCTACCTCGCCCCGGCAGATCGCGTTCGCATCTGGTAATCCAGGCGCTCATGCGAAAGCGGGCGACCATAGGTCGCCCGCTTTCATTTCACATGGCCTGCGGCTATTACGGCAGCAACACCGAGTCAACCACGTGGATCAAGCCGTTGCTCTGGTAAACGTTGCCGATGGTTACCTTCGCGCTGCCGCCCTTGGCGTCGGTCACGATCAGGTCCTTGCCGACGGCGGTAACGGTCAGTTCGCCGCCCTGCACGGTGGTCAGGGTTGCCTTGCCGCCGCCGTCCTTTATCTGCTGCGTGATGTTCTTGGCGTCGAGCTTGCCCGCGACCACGTGGTAGGTCAGCACCGCGGTCAGCGTGCCCTTGTTCTCAGGCTTCAGCAGCGTGTCCACGGTGCCGGCGGGAAGCGCAGCGAAAGCGGCGTTGGTCGGCGCGAACACGGTGAACGGGCCCGGGCTCTTCAGGGTTTCGACCAGGCCTGCCGCGGTTACGGCGGCGACCAGCGTGGTGTGGTCCTTGGACGCGACGGCGTTGTCCACGATGTCCTTGTTGGCGTACATCGCTGCGCCGCCGACGATCGGGTTCGTGTTCTTCATGCCGCCGGCAAATGCCGTGGCCGAGATGGCGGTCGCCAGGGTGATGGCAGTGACGAGTTTGATCAGCTTCATGCAAATGGCTCCAGTGGGGGAATTCGATTCCGCAGCGGCCAGGGGTGGCGCCGCGAGATTGCAAACTAGTCCATGGCAGGTGCATTTGCTGTGACCGCCGCGTGTGCACGGTGTGCACGCGGATCGTCACGCGGGATTTACATCTATTCGAAGCTGGTGCGCTTGTCGCGCTTGTGGCGGAACTTCGACAACGCGTTGTAGACCTTGATACGCGCGCGATTCAAGCCACCCAAGGGCGCGTGCCCGGGCAGGGCATTGCCGGGTGAGAATGCGAGCTCCTCGCCCATCAACTGGCGCTTGGCGGTGCGGAAGACCTGTCGGGGAATGTACAGCGTGGCCACTTTCCGGAACGGCGACTGGCGCTCGTCCCAACGCACTGCCGCATCCTCGACGGGCATGCCGCCGCGGCGAAGCTGCACGCAGAAGTCAAAGCTCGCCTCGTGGCCGTCCAGATGCACCTGCATGGCCTCACCCAGGTATTCATCCCCGGGGTTATGCGGCTTGGGGCTGGTGTAAACCGAGGTGGGAATGAGCGAGTACTTCACCACGTGATCGTCGCCGAAGCAGTACGGCGTGGTACTCCAATAGCGCACGTCCAGCGGCGAGTTTGGGCTGTTGCGCAGGCCAAGCAAGCCGATCAAGGCGCCCGCATGGCCGGTGATGGCAAACTTCGCGGCCAGCAATACCGGCGTGCTTTCAATCGTGTAGTACACCGCGTCGCGAAACATCGCCACGGTTCCCAGCGGCATCACCGGTGAATCGAGCAATACGAAATCCTGACCCAGCGATTTTTCGCCGCCCTCGGCCTTGCTGCGATGATCCAGCAACTTGATGGCGATGCCGCGCGCGTCGGGAATGGCATCCGATTGCGGCTTGCCGCTGGAGTTGGAGGTGCGCACCCAGCACTGGTAGCTGCGCTGCGCGGCAAACAGGCCGACCTGCAGTTCGATCGGCAGGTCGGCCTCCACCACGAACTTGCCGCGAAACACACCGGTGGACTTTGGGTGCGCGTCGCGCCGGGTATGCCCGGCGCCGTAATCGCGTTCCATTTTCCGGCGCAGGATGTCGATCATCTCGGCAACCTGCGCGGATTCTCGCGGCTCGCGTTTTTCCAGGGGGTGAAGCTTGCCGGCAGGGGGTTTACTCATGTGGCTGCCAGAGTAACCCGCCAAACCTGGTCAAGGTAGCTGCCGCAGCGTCGGCTCGCGTGCCCAGTAGCGCGTCTTGGCCAGCTCTATGAATTGCTTCACGTCCTTGGGGTCCACCACGGCGGCGTCGGGCGTGATGCCGCCCGCCCTGAGGATCTGATGCGTGCCCTTGCACGCGGCGATGGCCTTGAGGTGACCAAACGCCTCGCGGAACCAGTCCACTGCGCCGGCCTGGCGCGACAGCTTCAGGGCTTCGCCCGGCTCGAGCACGCTGGCTATCGCATCGAACAGCACGGATGGCGTGCCGGCGAGCTGACCATCGGCGGCGAGGGTCTTGCCATCCTTCAAGGTCACGCCAACTTTCGGGGCGACCAGCTTCACTTGCGCACCCGCCGCTTCCGCCGCCTTGCGGATCGCGGCAATCGCAGTGCCGTCACTGCCATCGGCTAGCAGGATGCCGATGCAACGACCTTGCAGCGATGGTTTCGACTTGGCGACCAGCCCGAGGGCGGGAGAGGGCGGCATGTCGAATGCCTTGGCGGCGGCGGGGGCGGCGGGCGGCAACTTGGCCATGCCCAGCCCGTCAGCGACGCGGCGGGCGATGGATTCATCGATATTGCGCAACTGGGCGATGGTGCGTTCGCGAATCGCCACGGTTTCAACCTTCGACAACTCGAAGATGATTGCGCCGATCAGATGCGCCTGTTCCTGCGCGGTCTGGCTGTTGAAGAACATGCGCGGCTGGCTGTAGTGGTCGGCGAAGGACTCCGCGCGAATCCGGCCCTTGCCGCCGTCGCCCGAGGGCTCGTTGAAACTACGGAAACCGCGCGCGGTTTCGCGCCCGGTCGGTGCGCTGTTTCCATCAAGCGAGTTCGGCTCGTAGGCCACCCGTCCCTTGGGCACCTGCATCTGCATATGCGCATCACGCTGGTGGTTGGCGAACGGGCATTTTGGCGCATTGATCGGAATCTGGTGGAAGTTGGTGCCGCCCAGGCGCGACAGCTGTGTGTCCAGGTACGAGAACAGACGCCCCTGCAGCAAGGGGTCATTGGAAAAATCGATGCCTGGAATCATGTTGGCCGGGCAATAGGCCACCTGCTCGGTTTCGGCGAACAGGTTGTCGGGCCAGCGATCAAGCACCATGCGACCAACGATTTGCACGGGCACCAGTTCTTCGGGAATCAGTTTGGTCGCATCGAGATGGTCGAAGGGAAACTTGTCGGCTTCTTCTTCGCTGAACAACTGCACGCCGAAATCCCATTCCGGAAACGCACCGCTCTGGATCGCCTCGTACAGGTCGCGACGATGGAAGTCGTTGTCGGCCGCCTGCAGTTTCACCGCCTCATCCCACAAAGTGGACTGCAGCCCGAGCTTCGGCCGCCAGTGGAAGCGCACGAAGGTGGACTCGCCGGCTGCATTGATGAAGCGGAAGCTGTGGATGCCGAAGCCCTCGATCATGCGCAGCGAACGTGGGATGCCGCGGTCGCTCATCGCCCAGAACACCATGTGCAGGGTTTCCGGCGACAGCGATACGAAATCCCAGAAGGTGTCGTGCGCGCTTCCCGCCTGCGGAAAGCCGCGGTCGGGTTCCATCTTCACCGCGTGGATGAAGTCGGGGAATTTCATGGCGTCCTGGATGGCGAACACGGGGAAGTTGTTGCCAACCAGGTCGAAGTTGCCCTCGCTGGTATAGAACTTCACCGCAAACCCGCGCACGTCGCGCGGCGTGTCCACCGAGCCTGCGCCACCGGCGACGGTGGAGAAGCGGGTGAACACCGGGGTGCGCACGCCCTTTTCCGTCAGCAGCTTCGAGCTGGTGACTTTCGCCAGCGACGTAGTCAGTTCGAAATAGCCATGCGCCGCCGAACCGCGCGCATGCACGATGCGCTCGGGAATGCGTTCATGGTCGAAATGCGTGATCTTTTCGCGCAGGACGAAATCTTCCAGAAGGGTCGGCCCGCGGGTGAACGCGCGCAGCGAATTCTGGTTGTCGGAAATCGGAATGCCCATGTTGGTGGTCAGCACCGGCTCGGAGCCCGTCGCCACCTGGTGCGTTTCACCGCCATTTCCGGCCGCTGGAGACGCAGCTGCCTTGCCTGGCGTCTTTTTTGCCGGCGATGCTGGTCCTTTGCCCACTTTCCTGTTGGCCATCGTCAGATCCTTCTGAGCGGTCGTGACCCACACCATAATTCTTATTGAATCGCGTGGGTGACGCGGGGCTGAACGGAGCAATCGCCACGCGGCGCAAGCGGCAGCGGCAAAGGTAGGCTGGGTCGATGGACGCAATGCGATGGACCTGAAAAGCGGCTATCCCTTCTGGGCGGTGAAGAACGGCCTGATGCGGGCCTTTCCGCCACTGGATGGCGACCTTCGCTGCGAAGTGGCGGTGGTGGGCGGCGGCATCACCGGTGCCTTGATTGCCAACGATCTGGCTGCGCAGGGCTTCGAGGTGGCGGTGTTCGAACAACGCGATATCGCCTGGGGCAGCACCTGCGCCAGCACCGCCTTGATCCAGTACGAGATCGACACGCACCTGGTGGACTTGGCGCAGCAAGTTGGCGAGCCCGACGCGGTGCTCGCCTATCGTTCCTGCGAACAGGCGGTGTACGACTTGCAGGGCCTGGCCCGCGAGGTCGGCGATGTCGATTTCAAGATGCAGGGCAGTCTGTATTACGCGAGCCATCGCCGTGATGCGAAGGCATTGCGTCCAGAATTCGAAATTCGTCGCCGGCATGGCTTCGATGTGGACTGGCTCGACGCTGATACCCTGCAGTCCGATTACGTCGTCGACGCGCCCGGCGCGATCCTGAGCCATGTAGCGGCGCGCGTGGACCCCTACCGCTTGACCTACCGCCTGCTGGCGCGGTTGCAGCGACGCGGCAGCGCGGTGTTCGACCGGACTTCAATTACATCCATCGAAGCCGGCCCCAGGCAGGTCACCCTGCAAACCGCAGGCGGCCATACCATCCGCTGCAGGCACGTGGTGATGGCTGCCGGCTACGCCAACCAGAACTGGCTGCGCAGGAAAGTCGCGGCCAATCGCAGCAGCTACGCCTTCATCACCGACCCGGTGGATTTTTCAAGCCTGCCCTACCTGGCCAACACGCTGGTGTGGGAAACCGCCCGCCCCTACCTGTACATGCGCAGCACCGGCGACGGTCGCCTGCTGGTGGGTGGCGAAGACGACAGCATCGAC
>JBBRXD010000179.1:0-4965 GCA_038248775.1 Lysobacterales bacterium
CATGTAGGCACCCTGGCGCAGGCCATCGGCGGATGCCAGCACGCTGCGATCCAGGGTCGGCACCGCCTGCCGGGTCAACACCAGCAAGACCGGCCGACCACGCGTTTCCACCGCCACCCGCCAGGCCCCCGCGGTTTCGTTGGCATCGGCCGGACGGATCACCAGCACGTTCGGGATTGCACGCAGGCTGGCGAGTTGTTCGACCGGCTGATGCGTGGGACCGTCTTCGCCCAGCGCGATGCTGTCGTGGGTGAAGACATGCACCACATGCAGGTTCGACAGCGCAGCAAGGCGAATGGCAGGACGCATGTAGTCGGAGAAAATCAGGAAGGTGGCGCCGAAGGCAAGGAAGCCACCGTGCGCCGCCATGCCGTTGACGATCGCACCCATCGCATGTTCGCGCACGCCGAAATGCAGGTTGCGCCCGGCGTGACTCCAGCCACCGCTTTCCGACCCTTGGGTGTCGTCGCTTGGGCGCGCGGGCGGATTGAAATTGCCCAGGCCCTTCAACGCGGTCTTGGTCGAGGGATCGAGGTCCGCGGAACCGCCCACCAGCGCAGGCAGGCGCGGTGCGATCGCATTGATCACCTTGCCGGAAGCATCGCGGGTCGCCAGGCCCTTGGCATCAGACGGGAATACTGGAATATCGGCATCCCAATCGGCAGGCAGTGCATTGCGCATGCGCAAATCGAGTGCCACAGCGAGTGCGGGCTGGACGGCGGTGTGTGCAGTGATGGTCGCATTCCAGTCCGATTCCATCGCAGCGCCCCGATCGAGTGCGGCGCGGAAGCGCTGCAATGAATCCGCTGGCACCAGGAACTCGGGCTGCTCGGGCCAGCCGAGTGCGCGCTTGGTTGCCAGCACATCTTTTTCGCCCAACGGCGAGCCATGCGCCTTGTAGCTGTCCTGCTCGGGCGATCCGAAACCCAGGTGCGTACGCACCAGGATCAGCGATGGCCGCGTCGTCTCTGCGCGTGCCTGTGCCAGCGCCGCGTCGATCGCATCCACGTCATTGCCATCCGGTACCAGCACGGTGTGCCAACCGTACGCAGCAAAACGTGCGGCGCGGTCTTCGGAAAAAGTGATGTCAGTGGCTGCCGCCAGGGTCACGCAGTTGTCGTCATACAGGCAGGTGAGCTTGCCCAGCTGAAGGTGGCCGGCCAAAGACGCCGCTTCTGACGCTACGCCTTCCATCAGGTCACCATCGCTGACGATGGCCCAGGTGCAATGGTCGATCGGCACGTGCCCTTCAACGTTGTACGTTGCGGCCAGCTGCGCTTCGGCGATCGCCATGCCAACGGCATTGGCCATGCCTTGTCCCAATGGCCCGGTGGTGACTTCGACACCGGCCGTGTGGCCACGCTCGGGATGTCCGGGCGCCTTGCTGCCCCACTGGCGAAAGCGCTTGATCTCTTCCAGCGACAAGTCGTAGCCGGTCAGGTGCAGCAGCGCGTACAGCAGCGCCGAACCATGGCCTGCCGAGAGCACGAAGCGATCGCGTCCGAACCAGTGCGGGTTGGCCGGATTGTGCCGCAGCCATTTCGTCCACAGCACCCAGGCCATCGGTGCGGCGCCCAAGGGCATGCCGGGATGGCCACTGTCCGCCTTCTGCACCATGTCCACGGCGAGGAAGCGAATGGTGTCGATGTCCTGTTGTTGCATGCGTTGCGTCTGCTGGCTGTCCATGCCATGCCTCCTGTATGGGTGCCCTTCCCGGGCTATTGCAGGGCGCGGTCCACGATGCCTTGCGCCTGCTCGAGCAACTCGCGCAGGTGCGCTTCATCGCGGAAGCTTTCTGCGTAGATCTTGTAGATGGCCTCGGTGCCGGATGGCCGCGCGGCGAACCAGCCGCTGGCCGAGACCGCCTTGATGCCGCCGATGGCAGCGTCGTTGCCAGGCGCGCGAACCAGCACCTCGGTGATCGCCTCACCCGCCAAAGTCGCGCCCTTCAATGCATCCGGAGAAAGGCTGGCGAGTTTCTTCTTCTGCTCAGGCGTCGCCGGTGCCTCTATGCGATCTGCAAATGGCTCGCCCAATTCGGCGACCAATGCGCGATAGGCCTCGTACGGGTCGCGGCCGGTCAGCGCCGTGAGCTCGGCGCTCATCAGCGCCGGCACGATGCCGTCCTTGTCGGTGGTCCAGACCGTGCCGTCACGACGCAGCATGGAGGCCCCTGCGCTTTCCTCGGCGCCGAAGGCCAGGCTGGCGTCGAACAGGCCGGACGCAAACCACTTGAAGCCCACCGGAGCTTCGAACAATTTGCGCCCCAGGCGCGCCGCCACGCGATCAATCAGTGCGGTGGTGACCACGGTCTTGCCGATCGCCGCTTCTGCCGGCCATTGCGGTCGATTGCGGCACAGGAAATCCGAAAGCACCGCCAGGTAATGATTGGGCGGCATCAGGCCGCCGGTGCGCGTGACCACGCCGTGGCGATCGTGGTCGGTGTCACACGCGAACGAGACATCGAAGAGGTCCTTCATCGCGACCAGGCGCTGCATCGCATCGCGCGAGGACGGATCCATGCGGATGCGACCATCCCAATCCAGGGACATGAAGGCAAACTGCGGATCGACCACGTCGCTGACCACGGTGAGGTCGATGCCGTAGCGATCGGCGATCGGTGCCCAGTAGTGCACGCCGGCGCCACCCAGTGGATCCACGCCCAGGCGCAGCCCGGCGCCGCGAATCGCCTCCAAATCCACAATGTTCGCCAGGTCGGCCACGTAGTTGGAAAGATAATCGTGTTCACGCACGCCACTCGATGCGCGTGCCTGCGCCAAAGGCAGGCGGCGCACACCTCGCAGTCCCGCGACCAGCAATTCATTGGCGCGGTCCTGTATCCAGCCGGTGGCATGGGACTCGGCCGGCCCACCATTGGTCGGGTTGTACTTGAAGCCGCCATCCTCGGGTGGATTGTGCGAGGGCGTGATGACGATGCCATCGGCCAGGCCGCGTTCGCGCCCACGGTTGTGCACCAGGATCGCGTGCGATATCGCGGGCGTCGGCGTGAACTCGCCGCCGGTGGAGATGCGCACCTGCACCTGGTTGGCTGCCAGCACTTCAAGCGCGCTGTCGAGCGCCGGTGCCGACAGCGCATGGGTATCGGCGCCGATGAACAAAAGTCCGTCCACGCCCTGCGCGACCCGGTAATCGCAGATGGCCTGGCTGATCGCCAGCACATGCCATTCGTTGAAACTGGCACTGAAGGCACTGCCGCGATGGCCGGACGTGCCGAAGGCAACGCGCTGCGCTGGGACCGACGGATCTGGCTTGAGATCGCAATACGCGGCCAACAGCTTGCCGACATCAACCAGGTCGGATGGCTGTGCCGGTTGCCCTGCGCGTTGGCTGGATCCGTCGCTCATGGTCCGGCCTCGCGCGTACCGCGATGGGAACGGCTCACGGCATCCCCCTGCGAGTACTCGGTCAGTTGCTTCATGTGATCGCCTCCAGCCTGGCCTGGATACGACTGAGCAGGCTGTTCCAGGATTTTACGAAGGCGGCAGCGCCGTCCAACTGCAGTCGCGCGGCGAGACCATTGACATCGATGTGGGCCTCGGCGAAGCGGGCCAGCATCACGTCGGCATCCTCGCCATCGGCGGCCATCGGCACCGGTGCGGTGGTGACATCGTCATCCAGTGCCAGCAGTGTCTTCTCCGGGATGGTATCCACGGTGTTTGGCGCGGCCAGCGCGCGGACATAAAAATCCGTGGGAAGCGACGCATCCTTGGTGCCGGTGCTGGCCCACAACAGCCGCTGCGGCATCGCGCCGGCCCCGGCCAACCCGCGCCAGCGCGGCGAATCGAGCAGCTCCCGGTAGGCGCGATAAGTGCGTCCAGCAACGGCGAGTCCAAGCTTGTTGCGCAGGTGCTCGGGCGCCGTATCGTGGATGGCGGCATCCCATCGGCTGATGAACAGCGAGGCGACCGATGCCACGCGCGGGTCCAGCCCGGCGGCAATGCGCCGCTCGATGCCGCGCAGGTAGGCGTTGGCGCTGGCCAGGTACTGCTGCCAATCAAACAGCAGGGTGACGTTGACCGGAACGCCGGCGAAGATTGTCTCTTCGATCGCCGAAATCCCGGCCGGGGTGCCGGGAATTTTCACAAAAAGATTGCTGCGTCCAGCGGCGTCGAAAATGCTGCGGGCAGCCTCGATGGTGCCCTCGGTATCGTCGGCCAGCAGCGGCGAGACTTCCATCGATACCCAGCCATCAATGCCACCGGTGTGCGCGTGCTCGGCGGCGAACAAGTCCGCAGCCTGGCGCAGGTCGGACAGCGCCAGTTGCAGGAACAGCGTCTCGCCGGACAGTCCGCGATCGGCGAGTTCGGCAATCTGCGCGTCATAGCTCGTGCCGTTGGCAATGGCGGCGTCGAAGATGCTCGGGTTCGAGGTCAGCCCGGTGACCGAGCGCTCGTGGATATAAGCCTGCAGCGAGCCGTCGCCGAGCATGTCCCGGGTGATGTTGTCGAGCCAGAGACTCTGGCCGAGTGCGTGCAATGCCTGGGTCTGCTTCATGTGGTTTGCTCCTGGAGGGCGGGCACGTCCGAATGGCTCGCGCCCGCGTCGAAATCTTGGCGGGTGTACGACAGCAACTCGCCGATGCGCATGATCATACGATCCGGTGGCGGCGACAGCGCAGCGGTGTCGGTGGCCAGCGCGTAGTGGCCCTGGCGCACGAAGATAGTCTGCAGCGCGATGCCCGGCGCGCGCTTCATCTCCGACAGCAGCAGCGGTTTGTCGTCAACCATGCTGTAGCGCTGCGCCGGATAGCGGCAGCGCAGGTCGTCGATCTCATGCTGCTTGTGCAGGTAGACCAGCACGCGCCCTTGAACGGCAGCGGCGATGCCGGCACGGCGGATTTTGCGCGGCTGGAACACCATGTCACCGTCGGACAGGACGATTACCGGAGCGATCCCGGCCAGGTGGGCGATGACGTCGAGGGCCTGTGGATAGAGCCGGTCCTGG
>JBBRXD010000180.1:0-4953 GCA_038248775.1 Lysobacterales bacterium
CCAATCACGAACAGGAAACCGAGTGCGAGCATCTTGATGGTCGGGTGCTTGGATACGAAGCGCGAGATAACACCGGAGAACGCCATCATCAGTGCGACCGAGGCGACAACCGCGGCAACCATCACCGACAACTCGTCCACCATGCCGACCGCGGTGATGATCGAATCGAGCGAAAATACTGCGTCAATCACGATAATCTGCCCGATCACCGCGCCGAAGGTTGCCTTGACGCCCGATGATGCGTGGCCGGCACGCCCTTCCAGCAGCTGATGGACTTCGCCGGTACTCTTCCACAATAGGAAAGTGCCGCCCGAGGCCAGGATCACGTCGCGACCGGTGAAGCCATGGTCGAACGCGGTGAACAACACGGCCGTCAGCCCGACCAGCCAACTCAACACAGACAACAATCCAATGCGCATGAACATCGCCAGGAACAGGCCAATGCGCCGAGCCCGGTCGCGTTGCTCGGGCGGCAGCTTGTCCACCAGGATCGAAATGAAGACGATGTTGTCGATGCCCAGCACCAGCTCGAGCGCGGTAAGCGTGACGAACGCCAGCCAGATTTGCGGGTCGGAGATCAGGTCCACTGCGGCATCCATTGCTTGGGAAGTTGATGATGATACCGCCAGCCGGCGGGACTGGTCGGGCGTTCAGCTGCGATACCGATCGCCAGCAAGATGATGTCAGGGTTGCACCCGCGCGCGCCTCGGACGCGTATTTCGTTACGCCACTGAAAAGGAATTCACATGGGCATTTTTGCAGACATCCTCGGAAAACTCGGCATCGGAAGCGCGAAGGCCAAGCCCGCGCCGGACATCCGCCCCTACGGCCCCAAGGCGGGGACACCTGGCGCCGCCACGCCGGCCGCGCCCGGCCCGATGAGCGAAGTGGACGTCGTGGCACAACTTGAGAAGCGCGCCGCTGCCAGTTCGGAAAAGCTCAACTGGCGCACGTCTATCGTGGACCTGATGAAGTTACTTGACATGGACAGCAGCCTGTCCGAGCGCAAGGCGCTGGCCGCCGAACTGGATTGCCCCGCCAAGCTGATGTCGGATTCGGCAAGCATGAACATGTGGTTGCACAAGGAAGTCCTGAAGCGCGTCGCTGCCAACGGCGGCAATGTACCGGCAAACCTGCTCGACTGATCCTTGCCCGACGTATCAAGGACACGTGGCGGCAGCCGGCTACTTTTCCTTGCGCCAGTTCACCGACCCTGCGGTTTCCACGCTGCCCGATTCCAGCGACACGTCCAGGCCGTGGCGCAACAGGTACTTCAGCGTCAACACCTGGCCAGTGCCAATCAAGGACACTCCGTAACTGACAAACAGTCGCGGCGATATCTGTTTGCCCACGGAGAAGGTCGATTCGCCCAGGGAGCGGCTTTCGCCGATACCTGCCGAATCCAGGCCCAGACGCGTACCCAATCGTTGTGCCAACAGGTTGCTGCCCGCACTCAGGGCCAGTTGGCTGGCGTTGATCTGCTGCAACTGCGATCCACTCGCCGTGCTCAACGGTCGGCCGATTATCAGCCAGGACAAGGCTTCGGAGGTCGCCATCGCCGGGCTGGAGGTGATGGTTGTTTCTGGTGCCATGGCCGAGCCGCGCACGCGCACGCCCACCGTGGCTTCCGCGAAATCGCGCTCGGCCAGGATATCGAGCGTTGGATTGTCGAACGCGGCATTGATGAAACCCAGCCGGCCACGCTTGATCTGCAAAGCGCGCCCGTAGGCAATATACGTGCCCGATACATTGAGGGTGCCGGTGACCCGCGCCACGCGATCGGACCGGTCACGTACGCGCAAGCTGCCGGTCAGTCCGCCATCCAGGCCGAAGCCACGCAGCTTCACGTCGTCGCCCAGTTGCAGCACCACGTCGGTATCAAAAAACAAGGCGCGGGCCGTGTTGGGGACGCGCGGGTCCAGCACCACCACGTCGGGCGACAGCGACACGGTGTTGTCCAGGCGTTCCAGGTCGATGCGCGCCATCGGCACGCCGACCGTGCCGCGCACCTGCCAGACGCCTTCGTTGCGTCGCAGGCGCAAGTCGGGGCTCATCGTTGCCTGCAGTTCGGGCGTGTCGGCAACGGTGATGTCCTTGCCACTCAAGTGCAGATCCATGGGGCTGTTTTCATCGCGCAAATTCAGGCTGCCGTCCACCAGCAACCGGCCCTTGCCCGACTGCACACTGCCTTCGATGCGCGCCTGCCCGCCGGGCTGGCCGCGCAACGTGAATTCACCGCCGGTCAGCACCACGCCTTGCGCTGGTGATTCGGCAGCAAAATGACTCAAGCGCGCTTCACCGCCGATGGCCGGTGAAGCAAGCGTGCCGGCGAACGACAGGTTGCCGGTGAGTTGCCCGGTCGGGCCGGCCACGTCGGCGGAAAACAATTCGATCCATTGCAGTTGGCGCATGTCCAAGCGCAGGCTGCCTTGAATCGGCGCAGTGCCCGACAGGCCATTGATGCGAACATCGCCGGTGATGCTGCCGCCTGCTTCCAATCCGGTCTGCAGCTTGATCGTGAGTTGTGAGGCCTGCAATCGCGCATCGGCGCGCAGGTTGGAGAAGGCGAACACGGTCTGCGGCGATTGTGGATCCAGCCGCAAGCCGCCGGATGCGGAAGTCGCGGCCAGGGCACCATTCCATGTGCCGGCTTTGTTGCTGGCGAAGTCGCCCTTGAAATCCACCGTGCCGAAAGGCGCCAGGTCCAATGCCGTGTCGGCCAGCCAGGGTTCGGCCAGGGCCCAGGGCAGCTTCGTACCCTGCACGCTGATGCGCGAGCCATTGGCCTGCGCGCACAGGCGACCGTCGCCGGTGGAAGCCAGGCAAGCGCGGTCCAGGTCCAGCGTGCCGGCGCCATAACGCCAGGCAACCGGCGACTGCAGGCTCCACGCTGCGATGCGCGGCGGCGCCAGGCGCAGCTGCAGCAGTCGTCCGCGCCATTGCGTGCCGTCCTGGTTGGCCGTTGCCTGCGCGCTGAATTCACCCGACTTGCCCATCAGACTGGCCTGGGCGCGAAGTGCGGCCATGCTGCCTGCCAACTTGATTGTCGCGCGGTCGAAGGTCGTGCCGGACACTTCCAGCACCGTCGCCGACAGCCGTAGGTCGCCACCATTGCCCGTGGCGGGCAGCGTGCCTTTTGCAGACAAAGTCGCGGCTTTGAGCGGAGCCCAGTTCAATGCGTTGCCCTGCAAGTCGGCGATGTAGCTGGGTGCGGCGCGCGCGCCACGCACGATCACCGTGCCGCGCAAACGGCCGCTGGCATTGGGCCACAGGTCTTGCAGGTCGAAGGGCGCGAAGCGCGCAGTTACATCGATGCGATCGCCGATGCTGCCGACGGCAATCAGATGGCTATCGCCGATGCGCAGGTCAATGTCGCCGGACGCCGAGGCATCGGCGAAGCGCAGATCGGCGTGGCCCTTCAGAGGCCTCTTTCGCAAGGTGCCGCGCAAATCAATGGCCTTCGCCTCGCCTTGCCAGTTACCCGCCGCATCAAGCTGCGCGCGGCCGGTAATTCGCCCGCTCACCGCACCCGGGTAATCGGGAAACAGGTAGCCCGGATCGAAACCCGCCAGCCTGGTGTCGAGCACCACGCGCAGGTTCGGCTGCCAATGCAATTCGCCGGTGCCGCGCAGCGTACCGCTGGGCGCGCGCGCCAACAGGGAATCGATCAGCAGGCGACGCGCATCGCCGCGACCGGCCACGGTGACTTTCGCCGACTCCTTGGCACGGCGCAGGTCCACTTCGCCATCCACCCGCCAGGCGCGCCACGGGCCGCGGACGCGCAACATGCCACTGGCCGTCACCGGCGGTGTTTCCGCGCTGACCACGACCGGCGTCAGCCGCAAGGCTCGCGTGCGAAGGGTCAAATTGAAATACGGATCGTCGGCACGCAGTACGACGGCACCGGTCATCGCGACCGTACCCTGCTCCAGCTGCACTGCCAGGGGCGCGAAGGTAACGATGCCGTCATTCAGTATCAAATTCGATGGTGACAGTTTGACCGCGATGCCATCGCGCGCCAGCGAACCATGCAGGTTCGCCCGGCCACCGTCGCCCGATACATGCAGGTCCATCGCGATCGGCGCGGTTTCAGCCAACCCGGTCTGTTCGGGCAGCCATTGCGTGGTCACGGCATCGAGCTTCCAGCGTGGACGGTCTGCAGCGCCGTCGCGCATGGCCAGCGTGAGCGCCACGGGTGCCGGCGCCCAGCCAGCAATCGCGAATCCAAAATCATCCAGGTCGCCCCGCGCGGCGAAAGTCAGCAAGGCCGGCGGCGCGTCCGCTACTGCGGGAAAGACCACGCGACCATCCAGGGTGCTGCGGAAGTTTTCATCGGGCACGTAATCGCCATGGACGCGCAGCACGCCCCTGTCGCTCACCAGCACCATCTGCTTGACCTGCAAACGACCTGGGCCGACCAGCAACGCGCCATCGATGCGGCTGATGCGCGCCATCCGATCCGGGCCATGCATCACCTGCAGGCCACGCACCTTCAACTCACGCACATTCACCGTCAGCGGTAGCTCCAGCGTCGGCAGGATGTCCGGCCAACGCGGCAACTCGGTGGGCGAATCATCGCGCGCAATCACCCAGGTAGCGCCCTCGATGGTAAGGGAGTTGATATCCAGGCGGCCCGACAGCAGTGGCCACAGGCCGTGGTCGATGCGCAGGCGCGCAGCGTCGAAGCGATGCGCCTTGTACGCGTAGTGCAGGCCGTGGATTTCCAGCGGGCCCGACAGCGATCCGTCCAGCGATTGCCAGCGCAGGATCGAGCCGGCAGGCAATGTTGCAATGGCGCGGGCCAGCAACCAGTCGCGGCCGCCGGTGCTGCGCAGCAGCCAAGTGGACGACAGCAAGGCGACCAGCAGACCGGCCGACAGGCCGATCAACGCGATCTTCCACGGCCGCGACAGCGTCATAGATCGGGTCCCACGCTGATGTGCAGGCGCAGGC
>JBBRXD010000181.1:0-4943 GCA_038248775.1 Lysobacterales bacterium
GGTGCTTGTCCCGGAAGGAGAAGACCCGCTCCTTGGCCCGGGACTTCTCCTCGTCGCGACGGGCCCCGCCGAAGGCGGCGTCGTAGCCCCCGGCGTCCAGGGCCTGCTTCAGCGCCTGGGTCTTCATGATGTCGGTGTGCACGGTGGCGCCGTGGGTAAAGGGGTTTATGCCATCACGCACCCCGTCGAGGTTGATGTGCACCCGCAGGTCCAGGCCTTCGCCGGCGACCTGGTCGCGGAAGGCGATCATCTCGCGGAATTTCCAGGTCGTGTCCACGTGCAGCAGCGGAATCAGCGGCCGGGCAGGATGGAAGGCCTTCTTCAACAGGTGCAGCAGTACCGTGCTGTCCTTGCCGATCGAATACAACATGACCGGATTGCGGAACTCGGCCGCCACTTCGCGCAGGATGTGCAGGCTTTCCGCCTCGAGGCGGTCGAGGTGCGACAGGGTCGGGGCGACGCGCATGGATCCAGGCAAACCTGCGGATGAACCGGAGCCTGCATTCTAGCCGACACCCGGGCCGGGGCCAGTGGAACGGCGGCCGAATTGCGCTCCGCGCGGCTTTCCAATCGTCATTAGCTTATGCAAGCGGGGAATTTGCCCGTTGCCGGCGCGACCTTGGCTGGCCTATGGGTAGTAGCCGCGATACCAATCGACGAAGTTGCGCACGCCCTCTTCCACCGACACCCGGGGCCGATAGTCCACGGCCCGGATCAGCTCGGATACATCGGCCTCGGTATCGGGCACGTCGCCCGCCTGCAGGGGCAACATTTCCATGTTTGCCTTGCTGCCCAGGCAATCCTCGAGCACTTCGATATAGCGCAGCAGTTCGACCGGCTGTTCATTGCCGATGTTGTAGATGCGGTACGGGACGTTGCTGCTGGCCGGGTCCGGCGCAGCGCCCTGCCAGTCCGGATTGGCCGTGGGCACGACGTCCAGCGTGCGGATCACGCCTTCGACGATGTCGTCGACATAAGTGAAGCTTCGCTTGTGCCTGCCATGGTTGAACACCTTGATCGGCTCACCCGCCAGGATGGCCTTGGTGAACAGGAACAAGGCCATGTCGGGCCGGCCCCACGGACCGTACACCGTGAAAAAACGCAGGCCGGAACTCGGGATGCCGTAGAGGTGCGCGTAACTGTGCGCCATCATCTCATTGGCTTTCTTGGTTGCTGCGTACAGCGTCAGCGGATGTTCGGTTGACTGGTGTTCGGAAAACGGCATGCGCGTATTCGCGCCGTACACCGAACTGGTGGACGCGAACACCAGGTGTTCGACGGCATGGTGCCGGCAGCCTTCCAGGATGTGCAGGAAACCGGTGACGTTGCTGCTGACATATACATGGGGATTCTGCGCTGCATAACGCACGCCCGCCTGCGCCGCAAGGTGGACCACCCGTTGCGGCTGGTGCGTGGCGAACACCGCCTCCACCGCCGCGCGGTCGGCGAGATCGGCATGGATGTGGCTGTAGTTGGGATGGTCGGCAAATCGGGCCAGGCGGGCCTTCTTGATGCCGACGTCGTAGTAGTCACTGAGGTTGTCGAAGCCAATCACCTCGTCACCGCGTTCCAGCAGCCTGATGGCGACATGTGAGCCGATGAATCCGGCGGTGCCTGTTACAAGGACGCGCATCGCTCTAGAGCCTCCCGTCCACGTCCGCCAGCGGCAACAGGTATTTCACGTCGTAGAGCACGGCATCGGGCTTGCCCAGCCTGCGCAGCCCGGCAGTGCCGAGTTCGGCGAACTGGTGGTGGCCCACCGCGATGATGATCGCGTCGTAGCTGCCAGGCTGCGGCTGCGCGATCGGCTCGATGCCGTATTCAATGCGCGCTTCTACGGCATCCACCCACGGGTCGAATACATCCACCTGCGCGTGGTATTCGCGCAATTCCCGCACGATGTCCACGACCCGCGTATTGCGCAGGTCGGGGCAGTTTTCCTTGAAGGCCAGGCCCAGCACCAGTACGCGCGCGCCGACGATGTTGATTCGCCTCTGCGCCATCAGGCGCAAGACCTGACCGGCGACAAAGCAGCCCATGCCATCATTGATGCGGCGCCCGGCCAGGATCACTTCCGGGTGGTAGCCCAGTTCCTGCGCCTTGTGCGTCAGGTAGTACGGATCCACGCCGATGCAATGGCCGCCGACCAGGCCAGGGCGGAACGGCAGGAAATTCCACTTCGTGCCCGCGGCCTGCAGCACTTCCAGTGTGTCGATACCCATCTTGTTGAAGATCAACGCGAGCTCGTTCACCAGTGCGATATTGACGTCACGCTGCGTGTTTTCGATGACCTTGGCCGCCTCGGCAACCTTGATGGAGCTGGCCTTGTGCGTGCCGGCGGTAATGATGGAGGCATAAAGCGCATCCACGAACGATGCGACTGCAGGCGTCGAGCCGGAGGTGACCTTGAGGATGCTGGTAAGCCGATGTTCCTTGTCCCCGGGATTGATGCGCTCGGGGCTGTAGCCTGCGAAAAAATCCTCGTTGAAACGCAAGCCGGAAATCTTTTCCAGGATCGGCACGCACACTTCCTCGGTGCAGCCGGGATAGACCGTGGATTCATAGACCACGGTATCGCCGGGCTTGAGCACGCGCGCGATCGTTTCGCTGGCCATCACCAGCGGGCGCAGGTCGGGGCGCTTGGCGGCATCGATGGGCGTGGGTACGGTGACAATGAAGACATTGCAGTCGCGAAGGCTTTCCGGGTCGGTACTCAGGACCAGTTGCCTGCTGTCAGCGAGTTCGGCAGATGAAACTTCGCAGGTACTGTCCACGCCTTCGCGCAAGGCGGCGACGCGGGCCTCGTGCACGTCGAAGCCGAGCGTGTCGAACTTGCGGCCGAATTCCACGGCCAGCGGCAGCCCGACGTAGCCCAGCCCGATGATGCCGATCCTTGCCTGTGCCAGTGTGGGCGTCGCTGCCATCCGTACTCGATTCCTTGTCATGCCTGTTTGCCGGTCAGCCGGCGTTGCGCCCGTAAACGTCCTCGTAGCGGACGATGTCGTCCTCGCCCAGGTAGCCGCCCGACTGCACTTCGATCAATTCGAGCGGCTGCTTACCCGGGTTTTCCAGGCGGTGCTTGCTGCCCAGGGGAATATAGGTACTTTCGTTCTCCCCCAGCAGGAAGACTTTTTCGCCGCAGGTGACGCGCGCCGTGCCCTTCACCACGATCCAGTGCTCGGCGCGATGGTGGTGCATCTGCAGGCTGAGGCTTGCACCCGGTTTGACAATGATGCGTTTGACCTGGAAACGTTCGCCGCTGTCGATGCCATCGTAACTGCCCCAGGGGCGATACACCTTGCGGTGCCAGGTGGCCTGCGGTCGTTTGTCGCGCTTGAGCGCGGTGACGATTTCCTTGACGTCCTGCACCCGGTCCTTGTGCGCGATCAGCAGCGCGTCATCGGTGTCCACGACCACGATGTCGGTCAGGCCGATCAACGCAACCAGCCGCTTGTCGCTGATCGCCAGCGTGTTGCGGCAATCGCGGGCAATCACGTCGCCGCGGTGGGCGTTGCCGTTGCCGTCCTGTTCGACCACCGACCACAACGCCGACCACGAACCCACGTCGTTCCAGCCCACGTCTATCGGCACGATCGCAGCGCGGTCGGTCTTTTCCATCACGGCATAGTCGATGGAATCGGCTGGGCAGGCGGAAAAACTGTCCTTGTCCAAGCGCAGGAAGTCGGCATCCACGGTCGCCTTGTCCAGCGATTCCCGCGCCAGCTCGAGCATGCGCGGCTGGTTCTTGCCCAGTTCCTCGAGGTAGCGCGAGGCAAGGAAGGCGAACATGCCGCTGTTCCAGAAATATTCGCCACTGGCCAGGTAGGCTTCGGCGGTCGCCTGGTCGGGCTTCTCGACGAAGCGCAATACATCGCGCACGCCCTCGCCAGGCGCGGCATTGATGTAGCCGTAGCCGGTTTCCGGCGCGGTGGGCACGATGCCAAAGGTGACCAGGTAGCCGGCCTTGGCCGATTCCATGGCCACCAATACGGCGGCGCGGAATGCAGCCTCGTCTGCAATCACATGATCGGAAGGCAGCACCAGCAATACCGGGTCTTGCCCATCCTGCATCGCGCGCAGGGCGGCCACGGCGATGGCAGGCGCAGTGTTGCGCCCCACCGGTTCCAGGATCAGCGCGGACGGCGTGGCGCCGACCTGGCGCATCTGCTCGGCGACCATGAAGCGGTGCTCTTCATTGGCTACGATCAATGGCGCATCGGCGCCGGGCAGGCCACGCAAGCGCAGCCAGGTGGATTGCAGCAGGGAATGCTCACCCAGCAGCGGCAGGAACTGCTTGGGATGCGACTCGCGGGACAAGGGCCAAAGACGCGTGCCGGAGCCGCCGGAAAGGATGACGGGGATCAGCGGAGACATGGAATACCGGGGCAAAAGTTGAGACACATCTTGCCATGGACCCGGCGCCTTGGCGCGCGCGGCCGGGCTTGGGTCATACTTCGCCCGTACCCCGAACGACCGAACCCATGCCCCTGCCTTCGCGAGAACTGGCCCGCCTGCACTGGTTGCGAGCCGCACTGGACGACCCGTCCGCCACGATCGAGAGCGCATCGGCCGATGCCAGCTTCCGCAGTTACTGGCGCAGCACCAGTGCCGGCCGCAGCTGGATCGTGATGGACGCTCCACCCGACCGCGAGGACATCCGGCCCTGGCTGGACATCGCCGACCGGCTGTCGAAAGCAGGTCTGCACGCCCCGGAGATCCGCGCAGCCGACGCCGATGCGGGCTTCGTATTGATGAGCGACCTGGGCGGCCGGCTGTATCTTCCCGAACTGCATGACACGAGCGCGGACTCGCTGTATGGCGACGCCCTTGCCGCGCTGCTGGCCATGCAAACAAAGATCGACGCCAGCGACCTGCCGCCGTATGACGACCAGCGCCTGGCCAACGAGATGGAGTTGCTGCCCGAGTGGTTCCTGAAAAGGCAC
>JBBRXD010000182.1:0-4942 GCA_038248775.1 Lysobacterales bacterium
AAGGGAACTCTTCCATGGTCGGCATCACGGCGAGCACGCCGCGCTTGGCAAGCCGGCCGTGCCCAATCTCACGTCGTTTTGGCCCCATCATGCGGCCGGCTTCGCCGACCGAGAACGGGGGGAAGTTGTAATGGAACAGGAAGTGTTCCTTGTACTCGCCGGAGACAGCGTCGATGACCTGGCCGTCACGGGCGGTGCCAAGCGTGGTGGTGACGATCGCCTGGGTCTCGCCGCGGGTAAACAGCGAAGAGCCGTGGGTGCGCGGCAGGATGCCGGTACGCACGGTGATCGGACGCACGGTGACCAGGTCGCGGCCGTCGATACGGGTGCGGGACTTCAGGACCGAGGCGCGCATGGAGTTGTATTCCAGCTCGCCGAATTCCTTCCCGAGTTCAGCCGGGTTCCAGCCATTGGCCTCGCACTGCGGCTTCAGCGAATCGACCACTTCCTTCTTCAACTTCGAGATCGCATCGCGACGCTCGATCTTGTCGCGCACCGCGTAGGCGGTGGTGAGGCGATCGCCAACGGCGGCGGCGATGGCGGCGACCAGCGATTCGTTCGCAACCGGGGCTTTCCAGTCCCAGGCCTTGACGCCGACTTCGGCGACCATCTCGTTGATGCAGGCGATGACGGCCTGCAGCTGCTGGTGCCCGAACATCACGGCGCCGAGCATCACTTCCTCAGACAGCAGGGCAGCTTCGGATTCGACCATCAGCACGGCGCTCTTGGTGCCAGCGACGACGAGTTCAAGCTGGGAGGTCTTGAGCTCGGTGGCGCTCGGGTTGAGGATGTACTTGCCGTCGAGGTAACCGACCTTGGCAGCGCCGATCGGTCCGGCGAACGGCATGCCCGACAGCGACAAGGCAGCGGAAGCACCAATCAATGCCGGGATGTCGCTATCGATTTCCGGGTTCAGCGACAGCACCGTGGCGATGATCTGCACTTCGTTGCGGAAGCCTTCCGGGAACAGCGGACGGCACGGACGGTCGATCAGGCGCGAGATCAGCGTTTCCTTCTCGGTCTGGCGGCCTTCGCGCTTGAAGAATCCACCCGGAATGCGGCCGCCGGCGTAGAACTTCTCGATGTAGTCGACGGTCAGCGGGAAGAAGTCCTGGCCTTCCTTCGCATTCTTGTTGCCGACCGCGGTGACCAGCACGACGGTGTCGCCCATGCGGACGATGACCGAGCTTGCCTGGCGAGCGATCTCGCCGGTTTCCAGCGTTACCTGGTGCTGCCCGTACTGGAACGACTTGGTTACTTTCGCCACGATATTATTCCTTCAGTCATTTGCCCGGGAAACACCCCGCTCCCCGGGAGCGCCCATGTTTTTGCATGGGCTTCAAAACGGACGCGGCGCCCGTAGGCGCCGCGTAGTGAAAACTTTATTAGCGACGCAGGCCCAGGCGCTCGATCAATGCCTGGTAACGCGCGGAATCTTTCTTCTTGAGGTAGCCGAGCAGGCTGCGGCGCTGGTTGACCATCATCAGCAGGCCGCGGCGCGAATGGTGGTCCTGCTTGTGCGTCTTGAAGTGGTCGGACAGGTGGTCGATGCGTGCCGAGAGCAATGCAACCTGGACTTCCGGCGAACCGGTGTCATTGGGAACGCGCTTGAACTCTTCGATGATCTTGCCGGTATCAATGGTGGCCATTGGTATTTATTCTCTTGTGATGCGAAGTCCGCAGAAACATCGCCTGGGCGATGTACCGCGTTACCCGCCGGTTATGGATAGTGCTCGTTCGAGCCCCGTAATTGTACGGGCATGGCGCTTTACGGACAAGTTTTGCAACGTGAAGACCCGCCAGGCCGCTCAGCCTCGGCAGATCCAGCGGAACAATCGGCGCGCCCGAAGCATGCCATCGGGCTCGATCCTGCCCAGGCCCAGCGAGCGACCGGAGAGGTCGGTCACGTTCACATCCTTGTCTTCGCCCGTTGCGTGGAGCCTGACCGGCTGTCCCTGGCCCAGCGCAGCGCTCTGTGCGGCATCCAGCGCGATTCGCGGCCATTCCACCAGTCCGGCATCAACCGGCAGCAGCAGCGCATCCAGCGCCGCCTCGCCTTCCGCTTCGGCCAGCGCCCGCAACTCATCAAGCGTGAACATGCGCGGCTGGTTGAAGGGAGCGACCCAGAGCCTGCGCAGCGTCAGCACGTGGGCACCACAGCCCAGCGCTTCGCCCAGGTCGCGCACGATGCTTCGGATGTAGGTGCCCGAACCGCAGGTGACGCGCAGGGAAACCACATCTGCTTCCAGCGCGGCCAGCTCGATCGAGTGGACCTCGACGTCGCGCTCGGGCACCTCCACCGTCTCGCCGCGACGAGCCTTTGCGTAGAGTGGTTCGCCGCCCTGCTTCAGGGCCGAGTAAATCGGCGGTCGCTGCCGGATGCGCCCGAGGAAAAGCTGGAGGGCTGCCTCCACGGCGTCGCCATCCAACGCGGGCACGGCGCGGTAGCGCAGGGGCTGGCCGTCCGCATCGTCGGTATCGGTGGTGATGCCCAGCCTAGCCGTCGTCTCATAGGCCTTGGCATTGCCCAGCAGCAGGCCGGCAATCTTGGTGGCTTCGCCGAAGCAGATCGGCAGCAGGCCGGTGGCCAGTGGATCGAGACTGCCCGTATGCCCGGCCTTTTCAGCCCGGAACAGATGGCGAACGCGCTGCAGGGCCTGGTTTGAACTCATGCCCGGCGGCTTGTCCAGCAACAGGATGCCGTCGAGCGCGCGGAATACGGTGCGGGGCCACTTGTCCATCGGTCTTACTCTGTGGGAGCGGCCATGGCCGCCACACCAGCAACAGCATCGCGGCCCAGGCCGCGCCCACCACAAAGCTCAGCTGTCGTCGCTTGGCGGATTTTCGCGCAGTAAGGCGTCGATGCGTTCGCCCTTGTCCACCGAATCGTCGTAGTGGAAGTGCAGTTCTGGCACGTGGCGCATGCGCACCGCCTTCGCCAGCTGGAAGCGCAGTTCCGGCGCCAACGCCTTCAGGCCCTTGATCGCCGCTGGCGCCTGGTCGGGCAGCAGGGCCGTCACGAACACCTTGGCATGCGACATGTCGCGACTGATCTCCACGTCCGACACGCTGACCGAAGGCAAGCCATGCTCACGAACCGCCTGGTGCACGATCAGACCGAGGTCACGGCGCAATTGCGCCGAGACTCGGTCGGTCCGGTAGAAGCTTTTACCTGGCATCAGAGGCTGCGCTTGACTTCAATTCGCTCGAAGCACTCTATCTGGTCACCCGGCTGCACGTCGTTGTAGGCTTTCACCGCGATACCACACTCGGTACCGGACTTGACCTCGTCCACGATGTCCTTGAAGCGACGCAGCGATTCCAGTTCGCCCTCGAAGACCACCACGGAATTGCGCAGCACCCGGATCGGCTTGTTGCGCTTGACCGTGCCCTCAGTGACCAGGGAGCCGGCGACCGCGCCGAACTTCGAGCTGCGGAACACATCGCGCACTTCGGCGATACCGATGATTTCTTCGCGGATCTCGACGCCCAGCATGCCCGAAGCGACCTGCTTTACCTGGTCGATCACGTCGTAGATGATCGAGAAGTAGCGCAGGTCCAGGCCTGCATTCTCGATCACGCGGCGGGCACTGGCATCGGCACGCACGTTGAAGCCGATGATGACCGCCTTGGCCGAAGCCGCGCGTGTCGCATCCGATTCAGTGATGCCGCCAACGCCCGACTCGATCACGTTGATGTTAATCAGTTCGTTGGACAGTGCGGTGAGCGATTCGCGCAATGCCTCGGCGGAACCCTGCACGTCGGCCTTGACCACGATGTTGAGCGTCTGCTGGCCGTTGGCCAGGCCCATCTGGGCGATGACGTCTTCCATCTTGCTGCCCGGCTGCTTGACCAGGCGGCCTTCACGGCGCTTGGCATCGCGCTGCTGCGCGACTTCACGGGCCAGCCGCTCGTCGGCCACCACCACGAAATCATCGCCCGCATCAGGCACGCCGGACAAGCCGAGCACCTGCACCGGAATCGACGGACCAGCCGATTCAGCTTGCTCGCCGTTTTCGTCGAACAGCGCGCGAACGCGGCCATAGTGCACGCCGCACACCAGGTAGTCGCCTTTCTTGAGCGTGCCCTGCTGCACCAGCACCGTCGCGACCGGGCCGCGGCCCTTGTCGAGCGCGGATTCGATCACCACGCCGGTGGCGCGGGCATCCACCGTCGCACGCAATTCCATCACTTCAGCCTGCACCAGGATCGCCTCGAGCAATGCATCCACGCCTTCGCCGGTCTTGGCCGATACGGGAACAAACTGCACATCGCCGCCCCACTCTTCGGGTACGACTTCGATCTTCACCAGCCCCTGCTTGATGTTGTCTGGATTCGCCTCCGGCTTGTCGATCTTGTTCATCGCCACCAGCAGCGGCACCTTGGCCGCGCGTGCGTGGTTCACCGCTTCGATTGTCTGTGGCATGACGCCGTCGTCAGCCGCAACCACCAGCACCACGATGTCGGTCAGCTTGGCGCCGCGCGCGCGCATCGAGGTGAAGGCCGAGTGGCCCGGGGTGTCGAGGAAGGTGACGACGCCCTTGCCGGTTTCGACATGGTACGCACCGATGTGCTGGGTGATGCCGCCGGCTTCACCGGAAGCCACCTTGGCGCGACGGATGTAATCAAGCAGGGAGGTCTTGCCATGGTCCACGTGGCCCATGATGGTGACCACCGGCGGACGCACGGAGCGCTCGCCCTGCACTTCCACGGCCTGCGCCTCGAGCGCGAGCTCGGCGTCGTTGTCGTTATCCTTGCTGGCCTTGTGGCCGAGCTCTTCAACTGCCAGCACCGCGGTGTCGTGGTCGATCACTTCGTTGATGGTGACCATCATGCCCATCTTGAACAGAGCCCTGACGACTTCGCTGCCCTTCATGGCCAGCTTGTTGGCCAATTCGGACACCAGGATATTGTCGCCGATGAAGACCTCGCGCAGTATCGG
>JBBRXD010000183.1:0-4920 GCA_038248775.1 Lysobacterales bacterium
GCAGATCGGGCATCGTGCAAGTATAGTTAAGTGATGAATTCGCCGCTGCCTTTGTTCACCGCTGACCAGGTTCGCGCCATCGAGGCGCAAGCCCTGGCAACGTTGGGACTGACGGCCTATGAACTGATGGGGCGCGCCGGCGCAGCTGCGTGGCAAGCATTGCACCGGCGATGGCCGCAGGTCACGCGGATCGGCGTCGCTTGCGGACCGGGCAACAACGGCGGCGACGGCTACGTGCTGGCCCGGATCGCGAAGGCCGCTGGTTGCCAGGTGCAGGTGATGGTGTCGCCCGATGGCGCGCCGCGGTCCGACGAGGCCAAACGGGCCGCCAGCGACTGGCGCGAAGCCGGTGGGCTGACCCGCGTGTTCGACGGCCAACTGCCGGACGTGGACTTGTGGGTGGATGCCCTGTTCGGCATTGGCCTGGCGCGAAACATTCTCGGTGTCTCCCAGGCAATGATCGAACGCATCAACGCGTCGCACTTGCCGGTGTTTTCAATCGACGTGCCCTCGGGCCTAGATTGCGATCGGGGCTATGCAGGACGCGCCTGCGTTCGCGCCGACATGACGATTGGCTTGCTCGCGGCCAAGCGCGGCGCGTATACGGGCGCGGGCTGCGACGTGTCGGGTACGGTCGAGTTCGATCCGATCGGCATGACCGCAACCTTCCTGGCGCAATTCGCGCCAAGCGCTTTCCTGTATCGCCCGGGCGATCTGGCGGATGGTCTGAAACCCCGACACGCCAATGCGCACAAGGGCGAATACGGGCATGTGCTTTGCGTTGGCGGCGAGATGGGAATGGGTGGCGCTGTCAGGCTGTGTGCGGAAGCGGCCTTGCGCGCCGGTGCCGGGCTGGCCAGCGTCGCGACCCGCACCGAAGGCGTCGCGGCGTTGCTGGCCGCGCGTCCCGAAGCCATGACCCATGCGGTGGAAGATGCCGATGCATTGCAGATCCTGATAAAGCGCGCGGATGTGCTGGCGGTCGGGCCCGGCCTGGGTCGCGGTGATTGGGGACGAAACCTGTTCGAGGCTGCGGTGGCATCGGGCAAACCATTGATCCTCGATGCCGATGGGCTGGGCATGCTGGCATTGCATCCGCGACCATTGCCGCAGGCCATTCTCACGCCCCATCCCGGCGAAGCCGCGCGCCTGCTGGGCTGGCAGAACGAAAAGGTGCAATCGGATCGATTCCACGCCGTCGACGCCCTGGTACAGAAATTCAATTGCGTGGTGGTATTGAAGGGCGCAGGCACCCTGGTTGCCGCGCCTGGCGAAACCACCGCGGTGATCGGCGCGGGCAATCCCGGCATGGCAACTGGGGGGATGGGTGATGTGCTGACCGGCGTCATCGCTGCCTTGCATGCTCAGCGCCTTCCGCTGTTCAAGGCTGCCGTCTTTGGCGCCCTGCTGCATGGCGCGGCCGGCGACGCGGCGGCACGGGTGGATGGCGAGCGTGGCCTGCTGCCGTCGGACCTGTTTCCACACTTGCGCAGGCTGGCAAATCCGCAATGACATCGGCGACAGCCCTCGCCGACCCGGCCGCAACCGATCGCCTCGGCCAGCAACTGGCAAGCGCGCTACCCGAATCGGCAGTGGTATTCCTGCGCGGTGAGTTGGGCGCGGGCAAGACCTCACTGGCACGCGCATTGCTGCGCGGGCTGGGCGTGCAGGGGCCGATCAAGAGCCCGACTTACACCTTGATCGAACGCTATCGGCTCAACGAGGGCGAAGCGGTCCACCTTGACCTCTACCGCATTGCCGAGACGTCCGAACTCGAGTTCCTGGGGCTACAGGACCTGATGCAAGACGTGCGACTGTGGCTGGTGGAGTGGCCCGACCATGGGCTGGGGGCCTTGCCGCCACCGGACCTGGAAATCGCCCTGTCGGTGGCCGGGGCAGGGCGCGAAATCCGGCTCGATGCCCGCACTCCCGCCGGCAGCCGCTGGCTTGGCCGTCTGCCCGATTTGGCCCACTTGGACCCGGCTTCTTAGGTTGATCCGAGGAAAGTAGGGCAGGTGCTGGATTTACAAGGAAAAAATCCCTTGCAATTGTAAAAATCAAGTGATTCAATCGCGGCATGCGCCGGAAATCCCCCTATTGGTGGCTGTTCCCCGTGCTGGCCTCGGCCGGTATGGGTGCCAGCGCCGCAGATTTGCAGGGCATTCGCCTGATTGAGGACGATTCCGGCACCCGTGTCGAGCTGGCGCTGGCCGGCACGGCCGACTACAAGGTTTTCAACCTGCAAAACCCGGAGCGTCTCGTGCTGGACCTGCAGGCCAGTCGCCTGGCGCCGGGTTTCCAGGTGCCCGCGCCGACCGGAATCGTAGCCAATGTACGAACCGGCATGCCCGCGCCGGGTACCCTTCGCGTGGTGTTCGAACTTGGACGTGCCGCGCCTGCCCACAGCCGCATCGAAAAGGAAGGCGCGCAATCGCGGCTGGTGCTGGAGTTTGCCGAGCGTCGGCCGGCGATGCTGGTCTCCGAGGCGCCATCGGTCGCGCTCGAGAAAACCATCGCCAGCCTTGCAGCGGCGGAACTGCCCTCGGCCCCAACCCTGGCCGTCGAGCCTTTCGCCGAGCCTGTCTCTGAGCCTGTCGCCGGGATTTCAACGGCCGATACGCCTGCTGCGCGCGCCCCGGCGCGCACCGTGCAGGATGTCATTGGCAGTGGCCAGCGCAAACTGGTCGTGGCCATTGATGCCGGGCACGGTGGCAAGGACCCGGGTGCCCTTGGCCCCTCCGGCGTTCGAGAAAAGGCCGTCACGCTAGCGGTCGCGCGCGAGCTTGCTCGCCAGATCAACGCCGACCCCGGCATGCGCGCCGTGTTGATCCGCGACGGCGACAATTTCGTGCAGTTGAAAGACCGCTATATGAAAGCGCGCTCCGCGCAGGCTGATCTTTTCATCTCCATCCATGCCGATGCCTCGCCCAACACCACCGCCAGCGGCGCTTCGGTTTATGTGTTGTCCACGCGTGGCGCTTCCTCGCAGGCGGCGCGCTGGTTGGCTGACCAGGAAAACGCCGCCGACCTCGTCGGCGGCGTTTCGCTGGACCACAAGGACCACAACCTTGCCGCCGTGCTGCTCGATCTTTCACAGAGCGCCACCATGCGTGCCTCCGACGACATCGCCAACCAGGTGCTCGGTTCCCTGAAGAATGTCGGCAAGGCGCACAAGCCGAGCATCGAGCGCGCCAATTTCGTCGTGCTGCGATCGCCTGATGTGCCGTCCATGCTTATCGAAACGGGCTTCATCACCAATGCCTCGGAAGAAAAGCGCCTGAACGATCCCGGATATCGCGCCCGTCTTGCGACGGCGATTACCACTGGCGTGCGCCGCTATTTCTCGGAGCAGGCGCCCCCGGGCAGCTGGTATGCAAGTCGCGAAGATTTACGCCCGGCATCGCGCATGCATTTGGTCAGCCGCGGCGAAACCCTCAGCCTGATTGCAGTGCGGCACGGCGTGGGCGTGGAAAGTATCCGCGAGGCCAACCGGCGCCAGGGCGATACGGTGCGGGTGGGCGAAAGCCTGACCATCCCGCTGTTGGCCTCCGCGCCGAAGTAGGGCCGGTCCGGCTGGTATCATCGGCGCTGGTTCCATACTCGACCGCGCGTGCCCAACATCCGTTTGCTCCCCGATACCCTGATCAACCAGATCGCTGCCGGCGAAGTGGTCGAACGCCCGTCCTCGGTGGTCAAGGAACTGGTTGAAAACGCACTGGACGCCGGCGCGCGCCGCATCGACATCGATCTGGAAGAAGGTGGCATCCGCCTGATCCGAATTCGCGACGATGGCTCGGGCATGGCACCCGCCGACCTCAGCCTTGCGCTGTCGCGACACGCGACCAGCAAGATTGCGTCTCTCGACGACCTGGAACAAGTGGCGACGTTGGGTTTTCGAGGCGAAGCGCTGCCGTCCATTGCGTCGGTCAGCCGTTTTGCGATCAGCTCGCGCACCACGCAGGAAAGCCACGGTTCACGGCTGGAAATCGACGGCGGCAAGGCCAGCCCGATCATGCCGCAGGCGCACGCGGTCGGGACCACGATTGAAGTGCGGGATCTTTTCTACAACGTGCCTGCGCGGCGCAAGTTCCTGCGCGCCGAACGTACCGAGCTGGGCCATGTGGAGGAATGGTTGCGCTCGCTCGCCCTGGCTCGGCCCGAGGTGGAGTTGCGCGTCTCGCACAACGGCAAGCCCGGCAAGCAATATCGTCCAGGTCCTTCGGACGCCCAGGCGCATGGCCGCGTGGCGGAAGCGCTTGGCGAAGAATTCGTGAACCATTGCCTTCGCATCGACCATGCCGCCGCTGGGCTGTCGCTGAAGGGATGGGTCGGACTGCCAACGGCGTCGCGATCCAGCGCGGACCAGCAGTATTTCTATGTCAACGGGCGGGCCGTGACGGACCGCATCGTTGCCCACGCCGTTCGCCAGGCCTACGCCGACGTGTTGTTCCATGGCCGCCATCCTGCGTTCGTGCTGTTCCTGGAACTGGACGCGCGCCGTGTTGACGTAAACGTGCATCCGGCAAAACACGAAGTGCGCTTTCGCGACGGCCGGCTGGTGCACGAATTTGTCTTTCGCACGCTGCACGAAGCCCTGGCAGGAACGCGTGCCGGCGCAGCGGCACTACCGACCGCGCCTGCGCAGGCCTCTGCAGCGGGATATCCCGCATGGACGAGTGATCGCCAGTCGGCGATGAACTTGCCCGTGCGCGACACACTGGCAGGCTACGCCGCGCTTTACGGCGACCCGCAAGCCCGGGTCGACAGCGCGGTCGCGGCGCCGCGCCTGCCGGAAGCCGACGATGCGCAGGTCCCGCCGCTGGGTTTCGCACTCGCGCAGCTGCACGGCATTTTCATCCTCGCCGAAAACGCGCAGGGACTGGTGCTGGTGGACATGCACGCCGCGCACGAGCGAATCAC
>JBBRXD010000184.1:0-4907 GCA_038248775.1 Lysobacterales bacterium
CCGATGTTCGACGGCACCGACTTCCTGCGCCGGCAATGGAACCAGTTGGTGCTCGGCTTCAATGCCGCACGACAGCAGAGCCTGTTGCGTCCGTTCGGCATCAATGAGGCGCAGGCCTGGCAATTGGTCACCGCCTTCGGCATCGGTTCAGCCCTGGCCCTGGCCCTGACCCTGTTCTTCCTGCTACACCAGCATCGTGACCGCAGCCCGCCGCTCGTGCAGGCATGGCGCGCCATGACCAGGCGGCTGCGCCGCGCTGGCTGGATCAAGCAGCCCAGCGAGCCGCCCCTGAGTTTCGCCCGACGCGTCGCCGCAGACCTTGCAACGGACGGATCGGGACTGCTTTCGGTCAGCCAGCGTTACTCTGACTGGCGGTACGCTGGCAGCGAACTCACGGACGAGGAACAAAAGGCACTCATCCGCGGTCTGCGGGGGATCAGGATTACCCGACGCAACCGAACATGACTGGAGTCAACCCAATGAAAATCCCCGCAGCCCCCGCCGTTCTCGCTGTTGCCTTGACCCTGGCCGGTTGTGTCACCGCACCCAAGCCATTGCAGGGCCAGTTTTCCACCCTGACACCCGAAGCCGCAGTCGCCAGGCAGGCCGCCGGCGAGCTGGTTCGCTGGGGCGGACATATCGTCAGCGTCGAACCGCGCAGCCAGAGTACTTGCTTTGAAATCGTGGCAACGCCGCTCGGCGGCAGCACCCAACCACAACAGGTCGATCGCAGCCTCGGCCGTTTCATCGCCTGCCGCACAGGATTCTACGAACCCCAGGTATTCAAGGCCGGTCGCGAAGTCACCATTTCCGGGCGAATCGAAGGCTTCGAATCACGCAAGGTGGGCCAATACGACTACCAGTACCCGCGCGTCGCGGCAGAGGTGGTTTACCTGTGGCCCGAGCGCAACGACGTGCGCGTCATCCACCAGTCTCCGTTCTTCTTTGGCGGCTGGTACGGGCGTCGCTGGTAAGCCTTGGGACCACAAGCGCTATCGCGGCCAAGGCCGCTCCCACTAGCCGAATCCGCCTTGCATCGCGCGACCTGCCAGCAAGTGCAGGTGCATGTGGAAAACCGTTTGCCCCCCATCGCCATTGACGTTCATCACCAGCCGGTAGCCGTCTTCGGCAAAGCCTTCCCGCCGCGCGTATCCCGCCGCTGCCAGCATCAGCGAGCCGACCAGTTCGGCTTGGCTTGCCGGAACCTCGTTCAAGCTCCGATAGGCTTGTTTCGGAATGAAAAGCAGGTGCACTGGCGCCTGCGGCGAAGTGTCGCGGAAGGCCAGCACCTGGTCGTCCTCGAAGACGATATCGGCGGGAATTTCCCGACGGATGATCTTGCTGAAAATGGTGTCCTGCATGCTCGTCAGCTACCTGCTTCGTGTCGCGAACCAAAGGCGTGCGCGAGTGTGCCGCGATCGACGTATTCCAGTTCGCCACCCAGCGGCACGCCATGCGCCAAACGGCTCGGGATTACGTCGAACTGGCGCGCCAGTTGCGCCAGGTAATGCGCAGTGGCCTCGCCTTCCACGGTCGGATTGGTCGCGATGATCAATTCGCGAATGTCGCCCTGCGCAAGACGAGTGGCCAGCAGGTCAAGTCCCAGTTCCTTCGGACCAATCCCGTCCAGCGGTGACAACCGGCCCTGCAGGATGAAATACAGCCCGCGGTAGCCGGTTGCCTGCTCGATAACAAGTCGGTCAGCCGGCGACTCGACGGCGCACAGCTGCGCCTGCTCGCGTGACGGGCTGGCGCAAGTTGCGCACACAGGCTGCTCGCTGAAGTCGCGGCAGTGCTGGCAATGACCGATGCGCTGCACGGCTTCGGCCAGCACATGCGACAGGCGCGCACCACCTTCACGATTGCGTTCGAGCAGGTGATAGGCCATGCGTTGCGCGCTTTTCTGGCCAACGCCGGGAAGGCAACGCAGGGCTTCTATCAGTTGCTCCAGCAGCGGCGATGCGGCGCTCAAAACGGCAGCTTCATCCCGGCCGGCAGCGACATGCCCGCCGTGGCCGCCGACATACGCCGGGCGCTTTCCTCGTTGGCCTTGGCGACGGCGTCGTTGAAGGCCGCGGTGACCAGGTCTTCCAGCATTTCCGCGTCACCGAGCACCGACGGATCGATGTGCACGCGACGCGTTTCCATTTTTCCGGTGATGGTGATGCTTACCATCCCACCACCCGATTGCCCGGTGACTTCGAGTACGGCCAGTTCGTCCTGCACGCGCTTGAGGTTGTCCTGCATTCGCTGCGCCTGCTGCATCATCTGGGCGATATTGCCTCGCATTTTCAGTTCTCACTCAAGGGTCGGATGGAATCGGGAACGATGCTGCCGCCCTGGCCGAGCAACTGGCTGACCACGGGATCGGCGCGGAAACTGGCTTCAGCGGCAACCTGGAGATCGCTGCGCTGGCGTTGATTGCGCTGATGCAGGGTATCGCCCACGCCGCCCGGTTGCGACTCGAAACGGATTTGCACGGCTCGGCCAAGCGCGCTACTGACTGCTTGTGTCACTTGCCTCACACCGCTGTCGGATCGCAGATGGGCATCCGAATCGGGCAAGTGCACGCGAAGCATGTGCTCGTCGCAGCTGATGAAGGCGCAATGCGAAGCGAGCTGCAGTGCAGGCCCCTTCAAACCGGAGCCGGCAACCAGCGCGAGCCAGCTCTCGGAGTCGTCGAGGCGAGCTGCGCCAGCGATGGCTGCGGGAATGGGGGCAGGAATGGGAGCCGCCACAGCCGGCGCGGCAGGGGCTGCGGTGGGTACTGCGGGGGGTGGCGCGGCAGGGGCCGTGCGGGTTGCTGCCGGAGCGGCGCTCGTTGCAGCGGGAATCCGGGCGGGCTCCGGGCGCGGACCATTGGATGGACGGAAAGCGAGCATGCGCAACAGCGCCATCTCGAATCCGGCGCGCGCGCTCGGCGCATAGCCCAGGTCGCGACGCCCGTTCACGGCCATCTGGTACCACAGTTGCACCAACTCGGGCGCCAACTGCGAAGCCAGGCCGAGGGTATCGATTCGCGAGGGTTCGGGCTGGAATCCAGGCACCAGCTGCTGCAACTGGATGCGATGCAGTTCGATCGCCAGGTCCTCGAGTACGTGGCCGAAATCGGGCGAGTACTGCGCCATCGCAACGACCGCTGCCATCAGCCGCCCGCCATCGCCGGCTGCGAGCGATTCAAGCAGTTCGCCGACCTGGGCGCGTTCAACCGTGCCGAGCATCGCGTTGACGTCGGCCTCCTGCAAATTGCCGCCGGTGAAAGCGATGGCCTGGTCGAGCAGAGACAGGCCATCGCGCAGGCTACCGTCGGCGGCGCGCGCAAGCAGCGCGAGTGCCTTTGGGTCGGCCTCGATCTGCTCGGCCTGGAGGATACGCGACATCTGGCCCTGTATCTGTTCCGGCTCGAGACGACGCAAGTTGAATTGCAGGCAACGCGACAGCACAGTGACCGGCAGCTTTTGCGGGTCGGTGGTCGCAAGCAGGAACTTCACGTGGCCAGGCGGTTCTTCAAGGGTCTTCAACAGGGCATTGAAGGCGCTCTTGGACAGCATGTGCACTTCGTCCACCAGGTAAACCTTGGTACGGCCGCGCGCGGGCATGTATTGCGCGTTTTCAATCAGCGCGCGCACATCGTCCACGCCAGTGTTGCTGGCGGCGTCGATTTCCAGCAAGTCCACGAAACGGCCGGCATCGATATCCAGGCACGAAGCGCACTCGCCACAGGGTTCGGCGCCAGTTCCCCGTTCACAGTTGAGGCTCTTGGCGAAAATGCGCGCGATGGTGGTCTTGCCAACCCCGCGCGTGCCAGTGAACAGGAAAGCATGGTGGACCCGGCCGGTTTCGAGCGCATTGGTCAACGCCCGCACGACATGCTCCTGCCCGACCAGTTCGTCGAAGCGTTTCGGTCGCCATTTTCGGGCCAGGACAAGATAGGACATGGGAACTCTCGTTGCGTACGCCTCCATTGTGCCCACCCGCGGGGTCAGGGCCAAGCTCCCGTTGGGTAACCTTGTCCCGAATGTCGGGCTCGGTTACAATTTCGCTCTTGTTTCAGGCGCTTAACCCGAAATGGGCGGCCTTGGTGCAAGCGCTACGACTGCGGAGAGGTGTCCGAGTGGTTTAAGGAGCACGCCTGGAAAGTGTGTGTACGATTTAAAACCGTACCGAGGGTTCGAATCCCTCTCTCTCCGCCACCCGTTTTCAATGGTGGCCTTTGTCGGCCCCTCGCGACGATAGGTTGAAAACCCCGCCAGGGCCGGAAGGCAGCAACGGTATTGACTGATTCGGGTGCCGAGGCAAGCCGGCAAGGGCTGCCACCCTGCTCCAGCCGACTGGCCTAGTGGGAGCGGCCTTGGCCGCGATAGCTCTAGCCGCTACCCTCGCGCGGCGATGGATGCAGCCAGGCCTGTCCGCCTTCCAGGTAGTGCTCGTGCTTCCAGATGGGAACGCGCGACTTCACTTCGTCAATGATCCAGCGACAGGCGTCGAACGCCGGCCCGCGATGCGCGGCGCTGACGCCCACCCAGACCGCAAGTTCACCCAATGCAAGTTGGCCTACGCGATGCACGCAGGCCGCTTCGTGGATGTCGAATCGGGCGCGCGCCTCGGCCAGGATGGATGCGCCTTCGGCCTGGGCCAGCGCGCGGTACGACTCGTAGGTCAGCGCCAGGACGGCGCGTCCGTCATTGCGGTCACGCACCCAGCCCTCGAAGGTTGCGTAGGCGCCCGAACCCGTCCCCAACAGCAGTCCACGCTGGCGCGCGATGTCGATGGGAGACTCGGAAATTTCGAAATGCGACATCCTCAACCTCCGGACACCGGGGGTATGAAGGCGATCTCGGCGCCATCGGCAACCGGATCTGCCCAGTTCGCGAAGGCGCCGTCCACGGCTACGCGAAGTTTTTCGC
>JBBRXD010000185.1:0-4879 GCA_038248775.1 Lysobacterales bacterium
AGCGGGGAAAACCGCGCGGTTTTTTGCGCGGTTCCCTTCGCATACCGTATCAGGCTACGCCAGCCGCCGCAAGCTCGTCGGCAATTACTCACCAGACAGACCTGACGCCAAGGCGGCGGCGCATCGCGATATCCTGTCGGTTTTGTTCACAACTATCGTGGGTGCCGCCCGCAGCCTCTGCATGACGTCCTCGAAACTCGGATTCACCGTCGGCATCGCCACCTTCGTGCTGACCACGCTGGCCTGGCTGCTGCTGCAAAACCTCACGCTCGGCGACAAGCAGATCGACGAACGCATCGAGGTTGGCTATGCGGCCTCGGACCCGCAGTTCGAGCGTGTCATGGGCGCGGTGCTCGGACCGTCCATCGTCGGCGGCAACCGCGTCCAGGCATTGCAAAACGGCGATGAAATCTTTGCGGCGATGCTCGGTGCGATCCGCGGCGCGCGGCACACCATCACTTTCGAGACCTACATCTACTGGTCGGGAACGATTGGCAAGGAGTTTGCCCAGGCCCTGGCCGAGCGCGCCCGCGCCGGCGTCAGCGTGCATGTGATGCTCGACTGGTGGGGCACCGAGCTCGAAGCGTCGAACCTCGATGCCATGCGCGCCGCCGGCGTCGCGCTGCTGCGCTACAACCCGCCGCGCCTGAGCACGCTGGGCAGAATGAACAACCGCACGCACCGCAAGCTGCTGGTGGTCGATGGCCGCACCGGGTTCATCGGTGGGGTCGGTATCGCCGATGCCTGGCGCGGCCAGGCGCAGGATCCGCAGCATTGGCGCGACATTCACTACCGCGTCGAGGGGCCGGTGGTGGCGTAGCTGCAGGCCGCGTTCTTGAACAACTGGGTCGCCGTCACCGGCCAGGTGCTGCACAGCCAGAAGTATTTGCCGCCGTTGGAGGCCGTCGGCACACAGGCTGCGCAGGCCTTCACCAGCTCGCCCGGCGGCGGGGCCGAAAGCATACAGCTGATGGTGTTGATGTCGATTGCCGCGGCGCGCAACACGCTGGCGCTGTCGATGGCGTATTTCATTCCCGACAATGCGGCTGTCAATTCGCTCGTGGCGGCAGCCCGGCGCGGCGTCCGGGTGCAGATGATCGTGCCGGGCGCGCACACCGACCGCGAAATTTTGCGCCGCGCGTCGCGCTTCGAATGGGGGCCGCTGCTGCGCGTCGGCATCGAGATTTACGAGTACCAGCCGACCATGTACCACTGCAAGGTGATGATCGTTGATGGCCTGTGGACCTCCGTCGGCTCGACCAACTTCGACAGCCGCTCATTCAGCGTCAACGACGAGGCCAACCTCAACGTGCTTGATACGCCTTTCGCGCTGGCGCAGCGCGCGATTTTTGACGCCGACCTGCGTTTGTCGCGCCGCGTGACGCTGGCCGAATGGGAGAGCCGGGGCTGGCGCGACAAATTGCTCGACGCGCTCGCCGGAACGCTGAGTTCGCAGTTGTAAGGCGCGCAGGTAAGCACACGCCTACAGACGCAGAGGCACCTGACCCACCAAGCCGGGTGGAACCCGGGTTTAGAACTGTTACTTGAACTTTTTTTAAAAGGAGAAACATGATGAGGACCCGCACGAATGTATCGAAACTCAGCCAGCGTATCCGTCTCGCCTGGCTACCGGCTGTCGCCCTCAGCCTGTCGGCCACGGCCTTTGCGCAGACCAGCGCAAACACTGCGACCGGCAAGCCAGCCAGCCAGGCCAACGCCACTCAGGCCGCGCCCAACGCTACTTACCGGCCGCTGCGCGCCAGCAAGGTCATCGGCATGAAGGTGCAAAACCCGCAAGGCCAGGACCTTGGCAAGATCAGCGACATGGTCGTGAACATGAACACCGGTGACGTGCGTTATGCCATCTTGGAGTTCGATCCCGGCATTTTTCAGGGCGAAAAACTGTTCGCCGTACCCAGCGCGCAACTGCGCATGGCCGCTGATCGCGACACCATCAGCTACAACATGAGCAAAGCCAGGCTTGAAAAGGCGGCGGTTGCGCGCAGCGAGTGGAACACCGCCTGGCGCGACCCGAACTACCTTTCCAATCTCGACAAAGTATGGGGCATCAAGCAGCCATCGCGCGGCGCGGCCGCGCATCGGGTCAGCGACCTGATCGGCAAGGACGTCAACAACCGCGAGGGCAACAAAATTGGCGAGATCGAGGAATTGGTGGTCAACATGGCGACGCAGAAGGTTCATTACGCGGTGCTTGAATTCGACCCTAGCCTGGCCGCAAAGGAGCAGAACTTCGTCTTCCCGCTGCGCGCGTTCGACCTGACGCAGGACCGCGACCGGCTGGTACTCGACGTTGACAAGGCGCGACTGCAAACCATGAAGGGTTTCACCGACTCGCGTTACGACAGCTTGAACGACCGGATCTGGGTTGCCGACATCGACCGGTATTTCGTCACCATTGCAACGCCGACTGCCGCTGGTTCGGCGGCGAACAAACGGGTGGCAGATTTGTTCACCAGGCTGGACAACGACAAAAACGGCACGTTGAACAAAGCTGAAGCCAAGGGCGCAGCTGACCTGGACCGTAATTGGGCCCGCTTCGACAAAAACAACGACGGCAAGATCGACCGGCAGGAGTTCACCGGCAACTACACCATCGAGCCGGGCACGGCGGGCATGAAAAAGTGAAACGACTAAATTGCACCGTGGCGTCTGGCGGGTCCACGCGCCAGACGCTGGCCGTGCTGCCAGCGCGGCCAAGCGCCTTCGCGCTGCTGTCGGCATGGCTGGTGATTGGCGCGCTGGGCGCTTCCACTGCCGCGCTAGCGCAGAGCAGGACCATCAACAATTGCCGCATTGGCCCAGCTGCGCTGTGCCCTGACTACCGTTTGTCGGGTGCCAAGCTGGCCGGGGCCGACTTGACGGGTTCGCTGATGTCTGGCGTTCAACTCAATGGCGCTGATCTGAGCAGCGCAAAGATGACGGATATCAATCTCAAAAAGGCTAACCTGCAGAGCGCGCGGCTTGATGGCGCATTGCTCTCCAATGCCGATCTGGAAGATGCCGACATGCAACAGGCGTCGCTGCGCGGTGCCCGCTTGCCCAACGCCAACTTGCAGTCCGCCAACCTGCGCGAAGCGGATTTGCGCAAGGCCGTGCTGCGCGGTGCAAAGATGGCGTCGGCGACTCTGACGGGCGCCACGCTGCAAGGGGCCGATTTGCGCCGCGCCAACTTTGATGCGGCCGATCTGGCGGGTGCTGATTTACGCAAAGCCGATTTGCGCGGAGCCAACTTCGAAAGCGCGAATCTGCGTGATGCCGACCTGCGCGGCGCCCGAATCGACCCGAGCATCCGCTGGATCAATGCCGATACGCAGGGTTGCAAGGGTTGTCCAGCCCAACCGGATTGAAGGAAAAAACCTCTGCAGGGTTGCGTTGCGGTGTTCGGGGCGGTGCGGGAGGCTGGATCGCACCGGACCGCATAATTTGGGTTTTTAATAGTGAAAAGGCACTCTCGACCAATAGGCAAGGGCGCAGACAGCTATAAAAATAAGAGCAATGGCAGGGTTGGCATCATCTGCCCCAGAGTTATTCAAAGAGACATTTATGCCGCGTCGATCCGCATTTAGCGCCTCACCCATTGCCGCCACCGAACGCCGGATACAGCGCCATGCCGCCATCGACATAAAGCGTCGCGCCGGTTACGTAGTCGGAGTCGTCCGAGGCCAGCCACACGGCTGCTTTGGCGACATCGGGCGCATCGCCGACGCGGCCATACGGAATCAGTTGCAGCAGCCGCGCTTCGTCATCCGGCGTGGCCCAGGCGTCGCGATTGATGTCGGTCTTGATCGCCCCCGGCGCGATCGCGTTGACGCGCACACGCTGCGGCGCGAGTTCCTGCGCCAGGCTCGCCATCAGCATCGCAACGCCGCCTTTCGATGCCGCGTAGTTGATGTGCCCGGCCCACGGAATGCGTTGATGCACCGACGATATGCAGATGATTTTTCCGGCCGCGCACGAGCGTTCGGCAATCACGCCACGGCGCAGGAACTCGCGGGCGGCTTCGCGGGCGCACAGGAACTGGCCTGTCAGGTTGACCGCAATCACCTGCTCCCAGTCGGCCAGGCCCATCTCCAGCAGCGGCGCATCGCGCTGGATGCCGGCGTTGTTGACCAGGATGTCGACGGTCCCGAAGGCCTGGATGGCTTGGGCGAACAACGCCAGCACGTCGGGCTCCCGGCTGACATCGGCACGTACTGTCAGGGCTTTTCCGCCGCCTGCGCGAATGGCTTCTGCGACCCGTTCAGCTGCATCCCCGGAGCGGAAGTAATTGACTATCACGTTCGCGCCCGCTGCAGCGAGGGCGCCGGCAATTGCTGCACCAATGCCGGTTGCGCCACCTGTCACCAGTGCGCATTGGCCTTCGAGCGAGCATTTTGCATTCATGTTTCAAAGTTAGCACGAAGCGTAAGAAACCGACCTTCGCAGGGTTTTATTCGCAGCTACGCCGGAGTTACCCCATGAAAGTCGATCTTCCCATCAGCGATTACGCCTTGATAGGCGACTGCCATTCAGCGGCCCTAATCTCGCGCGGCGGCTCGATCGACTGGTGCTGCCTGCCGCGCTTTGACTCCGACAGCTGCTTCGGCCGGTTGCTCGACGCGCACGGCGGCGGCCACTTTTCGATCGCGCCGACCGACGCTTGCGAGGCACGACGCGAGTATGTAGGCGACAGCCTGGTGCTAGCAACGACGTTCGAGTCAAGCGCTGGCGTGGTGCGCCTGACCGATTTCTTCGCCATGCGCCGCGGCGGCCGTCAGAACCCGCGGCGCGAACTGGTCCGCACGCTGGAGGGCTTGCGCGGGGTGATGCGGCTGCGCGTTGAATTCGTCCCGCGCTTCGACTACGGCGAGATCGAGCC
>JBBRXD010000186.1:0-4859 GCA_038248775.1 Lysobacterales bacterium
CTGGTCTGGCTGGTCCGCCACCACCTGGTGATGTCGGTGACGGCGCAGCGCCAGGATATTTCCGATCCCGAAGTCGTTGGCAAGTTCGCGAAGTTGATGGCCGACCGCGAGCACCTCGACTATTTGTACCTGCTGACCTGCGCCGACATTGCCGGCACCAGCCCGAAATTGTGGAACGGGTGGAAGGACCGCTTGCTGGCCGACCTGTACACGGCAACGCGCTACGCGTTGCGTCGCGGCTTGGAACATCCCCTGAACGCGGACGACATCATGGTCGATACCGGCAACATGGCGCTGGCCAAATTGCTGGATGCGGGCTTCGACGATTCGGCCGTCGAAAAACTCTGGGCGGATTTTCCGGATGAAGCGTTCCTGCGCTATCGCCCGGAACAACTGGTGTGGCTGACCGAAGGCCTGCTCGCCCAGTCGCATCGCGAATCGGTCGCTACCGGCATCCTGCCTCCCGCGACACTCGCACATCCCTGTGCATCGGTCGTACTCGCCCGGAGCCTCGACACACCTGGCAGCTTTGAAGTCTTCGTTCGCACCCGCGATCGCGACGGGTTGTTTGCCGCGCTGGTAGCTTCACTGGATCGGCTGGGCCTGAACGTGCTGGACGCGCGGATCATGAAATCAGCGGAAGGTTTCGCGCTGGATAATTTCCAGGTGATTTCCGGCGCGCAGGCGCCTGATCCCTCGCGCATTGTCGAGACCCTGCAGGCCGCATTGCGCGACCCGGCTGCGGTGCGCCCAGTCCGACGCGCCACGCCGCGCCACCTTCGGCACTTCAGGGTCCAGGCCCGGGTGGACTTCGATACCCTGGACGCGCAGCGCACCCGGCTCAGCCTGGTGGCCACCGATCGGCCGGGGTTGCTCGCCGATGTCGCACAGGTGCTTCGCAGCCATGGGTTGCGCGTGCATGATGCCCGCATCGCCACCTTTGGCGAACGGGTCGAGGATATATTCCTTATCAGCGACCAGCATGATGCGTCGTTGCCCGAACAGCTGATTGAGACTTTGCGCACGGCGTTGATCGCCTGCCTGGAAGGAGAACAGGGGAATGACGCAGCAAGATCCAGCCGCCAGGGCTGAACTCCGGAGCGCGATCGAGGCTGCCTTCGATCGTCGCGGCAGCCTGACGGCCGAAGATATCGACCAGTCAGTGCGACCGCGGGTCGAGCAGGCGATCAGCCTGCTGGAGTCGGGCGAAGCGCGCGTCGCCGAACCGGTCGACGGTGGATGGCAGGTCAATGAATGGCTGAAGAAGGCGGTGCTGCTGTATTTCCGCTGCAACGACATGCGGCTGATGCCAGCCGGCGCGCCAGGGCCATTCTGGGACAAGGTACCGACCCGTTTCGAAGGCTTTGATGAAGCCGCATTCCGCTCCCTGGGTGCGCGCGTGGTGCCCGGCGCCGTCGTGCGCCGCGGCGCCTGCATTGGCCGGGACGTGGTGTTGATGCCGAGCTTCGTCAATATTGGCGCCTACGTTGGCGCGGCCACGATGGTGGACACCTGGGCCACGGTCGGCAGTTGCGCGCAGATTGGCGCGCGCTGCCATCTGTCTGGCGGCGTCGGCATTGGTGGCGTGCTCGAACCCCTGCAGGCCGCGCCCACCATTATCGAAGATGATTGTTTCGTCGGTGCCCGTTCGGAGGTCGTCGAGGGCGTGGTGGTCGAGCGTGGCAGCGTGATTGGCATGGGCGTATTCATCGGCCAGAGCACGCGCATCTACAACCGCGCAACCGGCGAAGTGAGCTATGGACGCGTGCCTGCAGGCAGCGTGGTGGTATCGGGTTCGTTACCCGCTGCGGATGGCAGCCATTCGCTTTACTGCGCCGTCATCGTCAAGCAGGTTGACGCGAAGACGCGATCCAAGACCTCGGTGAACGACCTGCTGCGTGGCGCGGTGGAATGACATGGCGCAAGTGACGCTTTACGGACTGGACAACTGCGACACCTGTCGCAAGGCACGAAACTGGCTGAAGCGATTCGAGGTCGCGCATGATTTCACCGATTATCGCGCGCAACGGATTCCGGCGGAATCCCTGAAGTCGTGGGCGGCTAAACTCGGCGGCTGGGACAAACTGGTCAATCGCGCATCCACGACCTGGCGCACGCTGCCTGAGCCGCGCAAGGCACCCGGTTCCGATCCCGAGTGGACCTTGCTGATCAAGGAGCATCCTGCGCTGGTGAAGCGGCCGGTCGTGGTGATGGGTGATGAGGTCAGCGTTGGCTTCACTGATAACGGATTCAAGAAGAAATTCGGAGTTGGCAAATGAGTGAGGTGCTGGCATTGGCGATGGATCTGATCGCCAGGCAGTCGGTCACACCTGGCGACGCTGGCTGCCAGTCGCTGATTGCTGCGCGCCTCGAAAGCGCCGGCTTCAACATCGAACATATCCCCTTCGGACCGGTGCTGAACCTGTGGGCCAGCCACGGCAGCGGGTCGCCAGTGCTGGTGTTCCTCGGCCACACCGATGTGGTGCCGACCGGTCCGGCGTCCAACTGGACCAGTCCGCCGTTCGAGCCCACGATTCGCGACGGCCATCTTTACGGCCGTGGCGCGGCCGACATGAAAGGCAGCGTCGCAGCGTTCGTGGTCGCGATGGAGGACTTTGTCGCCCGGCACCCCGCCCATGAGGGAACCGTTGCGGTCTTGCTGACGTCGGATGAAGAAGGCGATGCCGTGGATGGTGTGCGCCGCGTCGTCGAATTGTTCCAGGCGCGCGGGCAGGCCATCGACTATTGCGTTACTGGCGAACCGTCATCGAAGGAAAAGCTGGGCGACCTGTTGCGCGTGGGACGACGCGGCACGCTGTCGGCAACGCTGACTGTGCGCGGCATCCAGGGCCATGTCGCCTACCCGGAAAAAGCGCGCAATCCGATCCACCAGGCAATGCCCGCGCTGGCCGAGTTATGCGTGCGGCAATGGGACACGGGATTCCCGCGCGAGGGAGAAAGCCTGTTCCCGCCGTCCAGTTTCCAGATTTCAAACATCCATGCCGGCACCGGTGCGAACAACGTGATTCCTGGCGCCTGCGAGGTGGTGTTCAATTTTCGATTCAATCCCGGATGGCGCACGTCACAGCTCGAGGCCGAAGTCCAATCCGTGCTCGAGCGCCACGGGCTGGAGTTCGACATTCGCTGGCATCGCGGCGGCGAGCCGTTCCTGACCGATGAAGGAAGACTGCGCCAGGTCGTTCGCCAGGTGATGATCGATCGCTGCGGCGTGGTGCCGGATGAGAACACCGGCGGTGGCACGTCGGACGCGCGCTTCATAGCGCCGATGGGTGCGCAGGTCATAGAAATGGGTCCGGTGAACGCCAGCATCCACAAGGTGGACGAGCGCGTGTCGCTCGATGAACTGGACCGGCTGCCAGGTATCTTTCGCGAGATCGCCGAGAAACTTCTTGTCATGGGGAATTGAAATGAAGATCGCACTGCCGCTGGCCCTGTTGGTTGTTTGTGGATCCATCCATGCGGCGGATTTCCAGCGCGACGCCATCGCGCTGCGGCCCGCGCACACCTTCTCAATCGTCGCGATGGATCCGGCCACCGGGCAATTGGGCGCGGCGGTGCAGTCACACTGGTTTTCGGTTGGCGCAAACGTGATCTGGGCCGAGCCCGGCGTTGGCGCGGTCGCGACCCAATCCTTCATCGAGGTCAGCTACGGACCGAATGGCCTCGCGCTGATGCGCGATGGCAACAGTGCCAGCGACTCACTGAAGCAACTGCTGGCGAAAGACGAACACACCAACGTGCGCCAGGTCGGCATGGTGGACGCGAAGGGCAATGCCGCGGTGCACACCGGTGACAAGGCCATCGCTGCCCATTGCGAAATCCAGGGCGAGCGCTTTACGGTGCAGGCCAACATGATGGAAAACGCCAGTGTCTGCCCGGCGATGAAGTCCGCCTTCGAAAGCAGCAAGGGCGACCTGGCGGAACGGATGATGGCGGCGCTCGAAGCGGGGCAGGGCGCGGGCGGCGATATTCGCGGCAAGCAGTCTGCAGCGATCCTGGTGGTCGGCGGCGGCAAGGACATCCCGCTGTGGAAGGGCCGATTGTTCGACCTGCGCGTCGAAGACAGCAAGGAGCCTATCGTCGAACTGCGTCGCTTGCTGCACGTGGCGCGTACCTATCGGCGCATGACCGATGGCGACGACCTGATGACCGTGGGCAAGGTCGATGAAGCGCTGGTTGCCTACAGCGAAGCTGAAGCGATGTCGCCTGACAATGATGAAGCGATCTTCTGGCATGCCGCCACGCTCGCTGCCATCGGGCGCGTGGACGAAAGTCTGCCCTTGTTCGGCAAGGCCTTCGCGATGAACCCATCCTGGCGTGAGTTGGTAAAGCGGCTTCCGGCCAGCGACCTGCTACCCAATGACCCGGCGCTGATGGCGAAAATACTCGCCGTTCCCTGAAATCAGGGCGCGGTTTCTGGATTGATCAGCAGGGTGTGCGCGGTTGCGCCTGGCAGGAAGGGCGTGGCTTCGCCTTTGACCCATGCCGCATGGCCCGCGCCCCAGAAGGGCGAGAGTGGGTTGCCGCTCTGGCCGCCTGGCATGTGGATGATGCCGTCTCCCTCGTGGCCCGGTGACACCACCATGCGTTCCGAAGCGCCGAAGTTCGGCGACGCGATGCGTGGCATGTTCAAGTCGCCGGGCAGCGCGTCCGGTGGCATGCACAACCAGCGCGAGGAAAACTTGGGCAAGGCCTTTGCCAGCGGATGGCAGATGGCGGCGGCATTGTGTTCGGCCCACCGGCGATCCTTCAATGGACCGAGTTTGCCGTATTCGGATGACACGGACTTCGCTGCGTCCAGCAGCAATTGATCCCAGGACGAGAACTGCCTGGGCAGC
>JBBRXD010000187.1:0-4850 GCA_038248775.1 Lysobacterales bacterium
CGGGTTGCGCCTTGTCTTCACCCTCGCCCACCTTGGCAATGCCGTGCGACAGGTAATTGACGACATCCAGGCGGCTGATGTCCTGTTGCTGCAAAAGGTAAACCGCGTGTGAATCCTTTTCGCCAAAAATGGCGACCAGGACGTTCGCGCCGGTCACTTCCTTCTTGCCTGAAGATTGCACGTGATAGACGGCGCGCTGCAGCACGCGCTGGAAGCCCAGCGTGGGTTGCGTGTCGCGGGCGTCGTCGGCCGGCAGGACCGGCACCGAGTCGGTGATGATCTGCTTGAGGCCGTCGGTCAGTTTCGGCTGGTTTAAACCGCAGGCCTTCAGCACTGCCAACGCAGCGGGATTCTCCAGCAACGCCAACAACAGGTGCTCGACCGTCATGAATTCGTGACGAGCTTCGCGAGCCTGCTTGTAGCACTGACCGATGGAGTATTCGAGATCCTTGCTGAACATTTTGGTCTCCAGAGTGTTTCCCATGACATGGGGACAGCTTCCATGGATTTCCAGCCTGCGATCCGTCGCGCTACGGGTCCAGCCTAGGCCTTTTCCATGCTGCACAACAGGGGATGCTGGTGCATCCGTGAAAATTCGTTTACCTGCGTCACTTTCGATTCAGCCACTTCCCGTGTGTAGACGCCGCAAACGCCCTTTCCGCGGGTATGCACGTGCAGCATGACCTGGGTCGCCTTTTCACGGTTCAACGCAAAGAAGACCTGCAGGACCTCGACCACGAAGTCCATGGGCGTGAAGTCGTCGTTCAACAGGACTACCTGGTACAACGGCGGCCGCGTGACCTCGGGTTTCGAGGTCGCGACCATGGCACCGTAGTCGTGCTCTCGTTCTTGATCTGGGTTATTTGCCATGCCGCCAGTATAAATCGGGGTGGCAAGCCCGGGATGCAAGGCGGGTGATGGCCGATGACCGTCATGGCTCCTTCCCGGCATGGACGAACTGGCCGGAAGCCACCAGAATGGGTGTTTATTGACTGGAAGAAACTGTTGACCTACCGACGCGGCCAGTTCTGGCAACCCGATGTCACCGTCGCCACCGTGGTCGTGCGTGACGGCAAGCTGTTGATGGTAGAGGAAGATGTACGCGGCCGGCGCGTGCTCAACCAGCCTGCCGGACACCTGGAGCCCGATGAGTCGCTACTGGACGCGGCGCTGCGCGAGACGCTGGAAGAAACCGGTTGGAACGTGCGCCTTACCGCCTTCGTCGGCGCCTACCAGTGGAAGGCCCCCGATGAGACTGCAGGTGGATCCGGCCGCCATTACCTGCGGATGGCCTTCGCGGCCGAACCGGTCAGCCACGATGCTGGCCGCAGCCTCGACGAGGGCATTGTGCAGGCTCTGTGGCTGAGCCCGGACGAACTGCGCGAGCAACAGGAGCGGCATCGCAGCCCGTTGGTGTGGCGCGTGGTCGAGGACTTCCTGGGCGGTCGTCGCCATCCGCTTGACGCCCTGTACCAGATGCCATGAGTCCGGCACGCATCATCGTCGGCATGTCCGGAGGCGTTGATTCCTCGGTTACCGCATGGCTGCTGAAGTCTGCCGGCGAGGATATCGCCGGTCTGTTCATGCAGAACTGGAACGAGGACGAAGGCTCGGGCTGCCGCGCCGAAGACGACCGGCGCGACGCACTGGCGGTTTGCGGGCGGCTTGGCATTCCCTTCCACGCACGCAACTTTGCCGACCAGTACTGGAGCGAAGTGTTCGAGCACTTCCTCGCCGAATATCGTGCGGGTCGAACACCCAATCCCGACGTGCTCTGCAATCGCGAGATCAAGTTCAAGACCTTCCTGGACGAGGCCCAGCGCCTGGGCGCGGAGAAGATCGCAACCGGCCACTATGCCCGCGTCCAATACCGCGACGGCGCCTGGCGCCTCCTGCGGGGCGTGGACAGCGACAAGGACCAGAGCTATTTCCTGCACCAGCTCGGCCAACAGCAACTGGCAGCGACCCTGTTCCCGATCGGCCACCTGCCCAAGGCGGAGGTGCGGCGCATCGCGCTGGAAGCCGCCCTGCCCACGGCCGGGAAGAAGGATTCGACCGGCATCTGCTTCATTGGCGAACGGGATTTCCGTGAATTCCTTGGCCAGTACATTCCAGCGCGCCGCGGCGAGATCCGCAGCGTGGACGGCACGGTCGTGGGCGAACATGACGGCGTTTTCTTCTACACGCTGGGACAGCGGGAAGGCCTGCATGTCGGCGGCGTGAAGGGCCGCCCCGCGGCGCCCTGGTTCGTGGTCGGAAAGGACGTACCGGGCAATGTACTGGTGGTCGACCAGGGCAGCGACAGCGACTGGCTGCTGTCCACGGAACTGGAAAGCGAGGCCGCGCACTGGATAGGCGCGCCACCCGGAGCCGGCAGCTTCCGCTGTTCCGCCAAGACCCGCTACCGCCAGGAAGACCAGCCCTGCCGGGTCGCCATACGCGACGATGGTAGTCTGCAGGTCAGTTTCGAAACCCCGCAGCGAGCCGTCACGCCCGGACAATCGCTTGTCCTGTATCGGGGCGAGGAATGCCTGGGCGGAGCGGTCATACTTCGCACCGACGCTCGCTTCGAGCAACTTCACAGAGAACATGCGGCATGAAAGATCGCGTCCTCGCCCTCGCTGGCCTGCTGCAGTCCGTCCGGCTGGTACAACAAATGGCCAACAACGGCCACGCTGAAACCCGCCCCCTGGCGGCCTGCATAGGCAGCCTGTTTCGATTCGACGCCGAATCGACCGAAGACATCTATGGAGGCCCGGCCGAACTGGGGCCAGGCCTGGAACGCGTGATCGCTCAACTCGACGGCAGCGATCGCGACACCGCCCAGACCCGCATCGCGATGAACGTGATGCACCTGGAAAGAAAATTCATGGCAGCCCCGGCCACGGTGGAGGCGGTTCGCAAGGAACTCGAGGACATCGAACGGCAAAGCGTGTACCTGGGCCCCACCCACCCGACCGTATTGGCCCGCCTCGGCGAGCTCTACGCCGCGCAGATCAGCAATCTCGGACCCCGCGTGCTGGTGCAGGGCAACCCGGTCTACCTGAGCCAGGCAACGGTGGTTGGCGAGGTGAGGGCTACCTTGCTGTCAGCGCTGCGATCGGCCGTGCTCTGGCGCCAGTGCGGTGGCAGTTATTGGGACTTGTTGCTGTCGCGGCGCGCGATGGTGGAGACCGCTCGGGGCCTGCTTAAGGCATAATAAGGGCTTGCCGGCGTGAGCTTCCCGCCCGGCCTCCCCGCCACGATCCGCCTGGAGCACCAATGAGCGACTCCTTCGCCACCCGCGACATTCTCGCCGTCAACGGCACCGACTACACGATCTTCAGCCTGGCCAAGCTCGGCCAGCGCTTCGACCTGTCGCGGCTGCCATTTTCCATGAAAATCCTGCTCGAGAACCTGTTGCGCTGCGAAGATGGCGTGTCCGTCACCCGCGAGTCCATCGAAGCCGTGGCGACCTGGAAGCCTAGCGACGAACCAGAGACCGAAATCGCCTTCATGCCAGCGCGCGTCGTGCTGCAGGATTTCACCGGCGTGCCTTGCGTGGTTGACCTGGCGGCGATGCGTGATGCCGTGGTCAAGCTCGGCGGTTCGGCGACCAACATCAACCCGCTCATTCCTTCCGAGCTGGTGATCGACCACTCGGTGCAGGTGGATTCATTCGGCAAATCCGACTCGCTTGACATCAACGGCCAGATCGAATTTGCCCGCAATGGCGAGCGCTACAGCTTCCTGCGCTGGGGCCAGAAGGCCTTCGATAATTTCAAGGTCGTGCCACCCAACACCGGTATCGTGCACCAGGTCAATCTCGAAAACCTCGCCCGCGTGGTGATGGAACGCGATATCGACGGAGTGAAATACGCCTTCCCGGACACCGTGTTCGGCACCGATTCGCACACCACCATGATCAACGGCCTGGGTGTGCTGGGCTGGGGCGTTGGCGGCATCGAGGCCGAGGCCGCGATGCTGGGCCAGCCCAGTTCCATGCTTATTCCGCAAGTCGTTGGCTTCAAGCTGACCGGCAAGCTGCCGGAAGGCGCCACCGCCACCGACCTGGTGCTCACCGTCACGCAAATGCTGCGTTCGATGGGCGTGGTCGGCAAGTTCGTCGAATTCTTCGGCGACGGCCTGAACCACCTGCCCCTGGCCGACCGCGCCACCATCGCCAACATGGCGCCCGAATACGGCGCGACCTGCGGCATCTTCCCGATCGACGGCGAGTCGCTCACCTACCTGCGCCTGTCGGGCCGCAGCGAGGACCTCATCCGCCTGGTCGAGGCCTACGCGCGTGCGCAGGGCCTTTGGCGCAGCGACGTCGAAGCCGAGTACAGCGCCACGCTTCACTTGGACATGGGTACCGTGCTGCCATCGTTGGCTGGCCCGAAGCGCCCGCAGGACCGCGTCCTGCTCAGCGACATGAAACTCAATTTCGAGAAGAACCTGGTCGGACTGGTCGCGAACCGCAAGCCCGCCGTTGATGCCGTGAAACGCTTCGAGGACGAGGGCGGCGACCAGCCGCAGGCCGAACACCTCGCTGCCAAGCCCGCGGCAAAGATCCGCATCCGCGACCAGGACGCGCACCTCACGGACGGCTCGGTTGTCATCGCCGCAATCACTTCCTGCACCAATACGTCCAACCCCGCAGTGATGCTGGCTGCGGGCCTGCTGGCACGCAACGCCGTCGCCAAGGGCCTGAAGGCTGCACCGTGGGTCAAGACGTCGCTCGGCCCGGGTTCGCTGGTGGTCACCGATTACCTGGTCAAGGCCGGTTTGCTCGACGACCTTGAGAAACTCGGCTTCTATGTCGTCGGCTACGGCTGCACGACCTGCATCGGCAATTCCGGCCCGCTGCC
>JBBRXD010000188.1:0-4827 GCA_038248775.1 Lysobacterales bacterium
GCGCACTTGCCTGGGCGTTGGGCGGCGGACTTTGCGCGTGCACGGGCTGCGCCAGCATCAGGAATGCGCTGCCAAGGCAGGCGAGGATGGTCTTCATCGGATTCTCCATGTGCGGCTAGTAAGGATAGCTCATCGGTCCAACCGGTTACCCTTTACCAGAGCAGGTCGTCCGGCACCTTGAACTGCGCGTAATACGCATCGTCCTCGGCGCTGGCGCTCGCGACGGCGTCCGTCGGTTGGCCGTGGTTGACGACGATCATCGCCACATCGCGCTGTCGCACCTGGTCGCCGGCAGCGCGTGGTAGCAGTTCGAAGCGATCGTCCACCGCCACGATCACCAGCGCACCCGATGCCAGCTGCCTGGCCTGGTCGTCGTCAATCAGCAGGGTACGGATGGCGCCGTGCGCGCTGAAGCGGTACTCGCGCTCGCCCTTGCGCGGCAACTTGCGGTCATTGATTATCTGCCGCGCCTGGGCGCGCAGTTCGTGGGCAAGTGCCTGGGCTTTGCGCTCGGCGGCGAGCAGGCGGTCGCGTTCGATCTTCTCCTCCCGCACCCGCTCGGCGTCGCGCTTGGCTTCGCTCGGGCCGGACGGCGCCTTGCCCTGCTCGCGCGCGACCGCGGCCACCTTGGATTTCTTGGCCAGGCCGGCTTTGTGCAGTTGTTCCTGCAGGGCATTCATCTTCGCCATCTGCTGCGCTCAGGTCTGGGATACTGGCCCCATTCTACCGCTCGCCCCGATCCCATCCGCCGATGCCGACCCTGAAATACCTCGCCGGCTACCCCGAATCCCTGCAGGCGCAGGTACGCGCACTGATTGAAAGTGATCGCCTTGGCCCCATGCTCGCGACGAGGTACGCCGCGACGCATGCCATTCGCAACGACCGCCTGCTGTACGAGTACGTGCAGGAAATGAAGTCACGGCACCTGCGCAAGTCGGTGCCGCTTGGCAAGGTTATTTACGATGGCAAGTTGCAGGTGGTCAAGCACGCGCTTGGCACGCACACGGCGATCTCCCGCACGCACGGCGGCCAGCTGAAGGCCAGCCGGGAGATCCGCATCGCCAGCGTATTCCGCGACGCGCCTGCGCCGTTCCTGCAGATGATCGTCGTGCACGAGCTCGCGCATCTCAGGCAGTTCGAGCACGACAAGGCGTTCTACCAGTTATGCACCAACATGGCGCCGGATTACCACCAGCTCGAACTGGATATGCGCCTGTGGCTTACCCATCGCGACATTGGCGGCTCCGAGGTCGTCGACCTGCTTGGACCGACGCAGGACGCGCCGTGAAAACCAGTGCATTCCGGTGCCTTAGAAGTCGCGCCGCAGCGCCAATGAAAGCGACGCTTCGCTGCGGCGCACAGGCAGCGCGAGCGCACTTCGCACTGGCCTTTCACTCACGACCCGGCTGGCCTCCACCACCAGCGTCCAGCCGGGCGGTCCAACGGCCCGGGCAGCATGTAGGGTGTGGGACCGCCCGCGCTCTTCATTGGGATCATCGAAGGTGCTGTCCCGGTCCACTACCTCAAACCGCTCGGTGCGCAATCCCCAGTCGATGCCGCCGACTGAGCGCGAGACGTGGAAGCTGACGGTCGAATACTCGTTGTCCACGGCCAACTGCGCTCGCGGCCCCATCCGGGTGCTACCGGCGATCGCCTGAGCCGCCACCGACCAACCATTGGTCCAACGCCGCTCGGTCCACGCATGAACGAATCGGGTGCGCCATGAGTACTGGCCTGAGCGCAATGCGGCGGGGTTGGCGAAGTTGTCGTAGATCCAGACCCTGCTTCGCCAGCCATTGGCGTACGCGTGCCCAATAAGCAAGTAGGCGCCGAGGCGGCCGTCAATCTCGCGGAACGGATTGGTCCACGGCACTTGTTCCGGTATCCCGCCAGCCGCTTCGAAAGTTGGCAGCGCCGGCAGATCAATTCTTTCGCCCAGCCCGGTCAGGCGGTCACCAACCGTCCAGCCGCGCCATGCCAGCAGCGCACCGCTGGTGTCGTTTCCGGTGAACAGGGCGGTCGACACGCTCCAGTCGTGTGCGCTTCCGACCAGACGCCCTGGGCGACTCCAACTGGCCTCGATGCCAATGGTCCGAAGTTCTTCCCCAATCCAGGCATTGCCGGCTGACGTGGATAGCCCCTTCCCAGGCGTCCATCCCAAGCCGGTACTTTCCAGCGAGACGTCGGGGAAAAAAGCGCCGACGCGCAGGGAAGAACGCCACGGGCCGGTGGGAACCGGCCGCCAGCGCAGGCTGGCCTCAGTGACGTCGATCGTGCCGGGGCGGTCGTCCGCCGCGTGCAGGACGAAAGTGCTTTCGAACGGGCGCTCATCGCTTTGCCAGTCAAGCTTGAGGACACCGTGCGCCAGGCGGATATCGCGACCCGAGGCGTAACGCAGCTTGGCCTGGCCGCCCTGGGCCCAAGGGGTGCCTTCGCCCGCGGCGACCGCACGCAGGTCGATGCGGCCGGCGATCTGGATTTCGGCACTGGCCTGTCCTGCCGCCATGCAGGCCGCAAGTGACAAACCGACGAGCCGCGCGCTCATGTTGGTGCACCGGTGGTAAAGGCTTGCACAGCGGCGCCGTTGCGTTCGAGCCAACCGACCAATTCGTCGACCGGCATTGGCCGGGCCAACCCGTAGCCTTGGATCTCATCGCAGGCCATGTTGGCCAGATGCTTGACGGCGGCGTTGTCTTCGACGCCCTCGGCAACCACCGAAAGGCCCAACCTGTGTGCCAGCGCAATCGTGGATGCCACGATAGCCTGGTCGTTGGTATCGGTTGCGAGCGAGCGTACGAACGATCTGTCAATTTTCAGTTCATGGACCGGCAGCCGCTTGAGCTGCGCCATGGACGCGTGTCCCGTACCGTAGTCGTCGATGGAGAGCTTTACGCCCATCTGCCGCAACTTGGCGAGCTGCCGAATCGCGTTTTCCGGATCGGACATCGCCGTGCTCTCGGTAACCTCGATGACCAGCCGCTCAGGTGCAAGACCATGGCCCGTCACCACATCGGCGACCTTGCTTGCAAAGTCGGCGGACAAAAGGTCCAGGGCGCTGACATTCACCGCCCATCGAAGCACGAAGCCACGCTCGTCAGCGAGCCGCATCTGCAGCGCGGTCGCTTCCAGCAGCCAGCCGGTGAGGTGTCGGATCTGGCCGGTCTGCTCTGCCAAGGGGATGAAATTATCCGGCGCGATCATGCCCAGCACGGGATGGACCCAGCGCACCAGGCACTCGACACCGACGACCGAGCGAGTGGCCAGGCTCGCCTTCGGCTGGACGTAAAGCCGCAATTCGCCGCGTTCGATGGCGCCGCGAAGTTCGCCCATCAGCGCCAGGCGCTGCCGTGAATGATGGTCGTGCGCCGGGTCGTAGAGTGTGAGGCCACTTCCGCGGCGCTGCTTGCCCCGGTGCATGGCGCTTTCAGCATGCCGCAGTAACGCATCCGCATTGTTTCCGTGAACGGGGGACATGGCAGCACCCGCGGTGCCCGAAAGGTGCAGGGCCAGTCCTTCGATGGTCGCTGGCTCAGCGAAGGCCGATGCCATGCCATCGGCGATGGATTGCAGTTCTTCAGCCGACGCCGCATCGCAGAACATCGCGAACTGGTCGCCGCCGAGGTGGGCGATCGTTGCGGATGGAGCCGCTACTTTTCCGAGGCGTCGCGCCACCTCGTCAATCAGGCGATCACCTATGGTGTGTCCCAGCGTGTTGTTGATGTCGGCGAAGTGGTCGAGGTCAACGACAATCACGCCAAGCCCGTGTTTCGTAGCCAGTGCTTGCCGAAGGGACTCGACAAAGGCGGCGCGGTTGGGAAGCCCGGTGAGCGGGCTCACGAAGGCGACAGCCCGCAGCGCTTCGTCTCGCTCCCGCAGGCCTTGCTGCATCACCGTCAGCGCACGCGCCAGCACGCCGACCTCCCCGCTGGCACTGGCCGGCAGGGCGGTATCGAAATGCCCGTCGCCGAGCCGATGCGCCAGCGTGGCCATGTCGGTAAGTGGCCGGCTGATGCGTCGACTAAGCCACCAGGCCGCGCCGGCAGCGAGCACCAAGGCGACTATCCCCGTCCCGAAAAGCTGCAGGCGAAGTTGGCGGAAGCCCTGTAGCGCGGCTGAAAGCGACTTCTGCAGCACCACGTGGACCGGGCGGCCGGATAGAGTTTTCAGCGGCGCGGCCAGCAACACGTCCTCTCCGCGACCTCGGAGCTCGACCTGTGCGAAGCCCTCCTTGCCGTTGAACTGCGCGGCGAGCGCGCCGCGTGTATCGACCGGGAGACTGCTCGCCAGCACGTGGATGTCTCCCCCCGTGCCATCGACGAGCGAGAACACCGTTCCCGTCTGCCGCTCCAGGTTGGCCATCTTGGCATCGTCGAGCGGAAAGCCGAAGACAAGCCAGCCAACCACCAGCGGCCGCGGCGCGTAGATCGGGGTCGCAATGACCTGGTGCAGCAAAGAATTGACGCGGCGAAGCTCTGCATCGGCGCCGCTTTCAGTGCTTGCGTCAGGCAGTGGCAGCACACCGCCCGACGCAAATCCTTTGAGCGTAGATGCAAGGATGCGCCCTTCGGGGTCAGTGACCACCGACCACGCCGCGCCGCCACGACGCTGGAAGTTACGCAGGGCGACTTCCAGCGACACACTTCCGGGCTGCGCAATTGCGATCTCTTCCTTGAGCCCGAAGTCGTTGCTTACCGCGTCGGTCAGCTGCCGTTGCGCGAGGCGTCGCTGGCTCAACTGCTCGCGAAACACGCCATGTGCGGACTGCAGCCGATCGTTGGCCTCTGCCAGAGCCTGGTTCCGGCTTGCCCGGTCGGCCAGAACCAACAC
>JBBRXD010000189.1:0-4822 GCA_038248775.1 Lysobacterales bacterium
GCAGCGAGTCGGCCAATGACAGCAGTCCGATCATTCCCAAGCTCATCGAGCGAGCCTCCAGCGGTGGAGATGCCCGATCCAGCGAACGGGGTGACAGTTCCTGAGGTGCATTCAACCCCACTTTTTGTCCCGAGTCGTAATTGATTTCAGCGCAACGCCAACCCCTGGGAGGGGAGTCAAATGACTACCAAGCATCGTAAATACTCGCGTCCGATCCCGAGCCTGCTCAGCGCCGCCCTGGCAAGCTGCCTCGCACTTACCGCCCCCGCGGCCTTCGCACAAAGCACCTCGGCTACCTTGCGTGGCGTGGTCACCGCCGACGCCGCGCCTGCGGCCGATGCCGTCATCACGGCCACCAACCTGGCCAACGGCTACACCTCGCGCGCCACCGCGAATGCCAACGGCACCTATATCCTCGCCGGCTTGCAGCCGGGTACGTATCGCATTGATGTGTCGGCGGGTGGCAAGACCAGCTCGCGGACCGTCACCCTGGCCGTCGGCCAGACCGCGAGCCTCGACCTTCCGGTCGGTGCTGCTGCGCCAACCGCGACCTTGGGCACGGTGGTGGTGCAAGGCGTGGCGTTGCAGGAAACCAAGACCTCTGAAATCGCGACCTATATTTCGACCAAGCAAATCGATGCGCTGCCGCAGAATAATCGAAACTTCCTTGCTTTCGCCGACACGGTGCCGGGCGTGGTCTTCGCGACAAGTCCCGATGGCTATTCTTCCAAACTCACCAGTGGCGCGCAGAACTCCAACGGCGTGAATGTCTTCATCGATGGCGTCGGCCAGAAGAACTATGTCGTCAAGGGCGGCATCACCGGCCAGGATTCCAGCATCGGCAATCCCTTCCCGCAGCTGGCGATTGCCGAATACAAGGTCATCACCTCGAACTACAAGGCCGAATACGACCAGGTCAGCAGCGCGGTGGTCAGTGCGGTCACCAAGTCCGGTGGCAACGAATTCTCCGGTAACGTGTTTTATGATTTCACCGACCAGGGACTTCGCCTGCCGTCGCTGCGTGAAAAGGACAACGGCATAAAGGTCGATTCCAAGGATGTGCAGTACGGCCTGGCGGTCGGTGGCCCGATCATCAAGGACCAGGCGCATTTCTTCTTCAGCTACGAGCACAAGCAGATTGATCGGCCGGTAACAGGCTTCAGCCCGGGGCAGGGCTATTCAGTGGATGACCTGCCCGCCGAACTTGCCGCTCTTGCCAACGAAACAACCTCCGCACCGTTCGAGGAAGACCTCTATTTCGCCAAGGTCGATTGGGTGCCCAGCGACAACCACCTGCTCGAACTTACTGCGAAGTACCGCACGGAGGACGAACTTACCGGCCTCGGTGGGCAGAACACCGCCAGCTATGGCACCGTCAAGAAAGGCGACGAAACCCGACTGGACATGCGCTGGCAGTACAGCGCGGAAAACTGGTTGAACGATGCGCACCTCACGTATGAAGACGCCAGCTTCGGGCCGCGTCCGGCCACGATAGGGCCTGGCGCCATCATCACCAATGGCTTCGACCAGGGCCGCGGCATCCTTAACACCGGCGGCGGTCGCGACTACCAGGACAAGGGCCAGAAAGGCTGGAGCATCAAGGACGACATCACCTTCTACGACATTGGCGGCGGCGCGCACAAGATCAAGGCTGGCTTCAAGTACAAGGTCGTGGAAATCAACGCCTTCGAACAGCAGCCCTACAACGCGCAGTTCTTCTACAACATAAACTCCAGCTTGGCCACGCCCTACCAGGTGCAGTTCGGCTCGGCCGTGGGTGGCGTCGATCGCGACATCACCTCACGCAACAAGCAGTTCGGCATCTACGTGCAGGACGACTGGGACGTCAATGACAACTTGCAGCTGAACATGGGCGTGCGTTGGGATTACGAGCAGACACCGGGTTACTTCAACTACCAGACACCGGCCGGGCTGGCCGCCGCCTTGCGTGGCTGGTCCAACCTGCATGCCGCCAATGTGGATTACAACATCGAGGACTACATCAGCGACGGTAGCAATCGCGAAGCTTTCAAGGGCGCGTTTGCCCCGCGCTTCGGTTTCTCGTATGACATCAACGCCGACCAGCGCCATGTGATCTTCGGCGGCGTCGGTCGCTCGTACGATCGCAACCTGTGGGATTACCTGGCGCTCGAACAATCCAAGAGCACCTTCGCCACCTATGGCTACAACTTCAACGTGCCGGGTCGTCCCTGCACCGTTGGCGTGGGTAACTGCCTGGCCTGGAACCCGTCGTATTTCGACCAGGCCAACCTGGACGCCCTGGTCGTTGCCAACCAGAACCTCGGCGCCGAGGTCAACCTGATGAACAACGACCTGAAGACGCCGTATTCCGACCAGATCAGCATCGGCATGCGAAACGCCTTCCAGATGTTCGGCAACGACTGGAACAGCTCGGTGACGATATCGCACGTGGAAAGCCACGACGGCATCGTGTTCGCCCTGGGCAATCGCTATCCGGGCGGCACCTTCCGCGATCCGAACTGCGTCGGCGCCACCTGGGGCTGCCAGCCCTGGGGCTTCCCGATCCCGGGCTACGGCACGCTCATCATCGCGACCAACGGCATCGAGACCGAAAACAACAGCCTGCAAGTGCAGCTCGAAAAGTTGTATAGCGAAGACTCGCGTTGGGGCTTCACCATGGCGTACACCTTCAACGATGCCACTGAAAATCGTGGCAACGCCTACAACTTCGACGAGCACTACTCCTTCGACTACCCCAACCTGGACGACGTCAACATCACCCGATCGTTGGGTCTTGCGCGGCATCGCATGGTTGCCACGGGCATTTGGGGCACAGCAACCGGCTTCACGCTCAGCACCAAGCTGACCCTCGCCAGCCCGACGCCGAAGGAGGCATTGAACTGCCACGATGTGCCGAACTTCAACAGTTGCTTCTTCGACCCGTTCACCCCGGGCAATGCCATCGGCTTCAAGCAGTGGGATGTTGCCCTCCAGAAGGAATGGGCGACCTTTGGCGACACCAAGTTCCGTGTCCGCGCCGACGTGATCAACCTGATGAACTGGTACAACTTCACCGACTACGACACATGGCGCGGTGGTCCCACCGACACCAACCCCAACTATGGCAGCCGCAATGGCAACGGCACGGCGTCCCAGCCGCGTACGGTCAAGCTGACCGCGGGCTTCAGCTGGTAACTACAAGTTGAAAATCCGAACCCCATCCGCCTGCGAAGCAGGTGGGTGGGGCATCGATCGAAATAGGCAGTAGCTGATGCTTGAATTGAAATGGCGCCACGGCCGCCTCGCATTGGCATTGGCGACGCTGGTCGCCTTTGCCGGATGCAAGGGCACCGGGCCCACACTACCCACGCAAACCCTGCCGCCGGCCGAAACGCCGACCGCCACTGTCACGCCGCAGGCAAGTCCTGCACCGTTGCCGCCCCTGTTCGACGACCTCGAACGGCGCAGCTTCAATTATTTCTGGGAACTCGCCAATCCCGCGAACGGCCTGGTGCCGGACCGCTGGCCGAGCAAGTCCTTCTCCAGCATCGCCGCCGTCGGCTTCGGCCTAACGAGCTATGGCGTGGGTGCCGAACGTGGCTGGATCACCCGCGACCAGGCGATCGAACGCACCTTGGCCACCTTGCGCTTCTTCGATCGCGCGCCGCAGGGCGCTGCCGCCGAAGGCATGACCGGCTACAAGGGCTTCTTCTACCACTTCATCAAGATGGACACCGGCGCGCGCGATGCGAAAAGCGAATTGTCCACAGTCGATACCACGCTACTTCTGGGCGGCGCGCTGTTTGCGCAATCGTATTTCGACCGCGCGACGCCAGCCGAGACTGAAATCCGCGAACTCGCCGAACGCATCTATCGCCGCGTCCAATGGGATTGGGCGCAGGTGCGCGCGCCGCGCATTTCGATGGGATGGTCGCCGGAAAAGGGCATGCTTGCCTATGACTGGAATGGCTACAACGAGGCCTTGCTGGTTTACATCCTCGCACTCGGGTCGCCGACGCATCCGGTGGGCGAGGAGGCCTATGCCGCATGGACTTCCACCTACGACAAGCACTGGGGCATCTTCCACGGCCAGGAACACCTCAGCTTCGCGCCGCTGTTCGGGCACCAGTATTCACACGTCTGGCTGGACCTTCGCGGCGTGCAGGACGATTACATGCGCGGCCGCGGCATCGACTATTTCGAGAACAGCCGGCGCGCCGTGCTGTCGCAACGCGCCTACGCCATCGCCAATCCCCAGAAGTGGGAAGGCTATGGTGAGAACATCTGGGGCCTGACCGCCAGCGACGGCCCGATCGACGCGATTCTCGAATACAAAGGCGAGAAGCGAATGTTCCGGACCTATTCCGCGCGTGGCGCCGGGCTTGAAGACACCTTCGACGATGGCACGCTCGCGCCAACGGCCGCGGCTGCATCGTTGCCGTTCGCGCCCGAGGTGGTGATACCGGCCGTAGTCGAGATGCACAAGCGCTACGGCCAGCACATTTACCAGCAGTACGGTTTCATCGACGCCTTCAACCCGAGCTTCCATTACGATGTGCCCTTGCATCACGGCAAGCTGGTGAAGGGCATGGGCTGGATGGACACCGACTACATCGGCATCGACCAGGGCCCGATCGTGTTGATGATCGAAAACCATCGCAGCGAACTGGTCTGGAAAGTGATGCGCAAGAACCCGCACATCCGCCGCGGCCTGGAGCGCGCAGGCTTCACCGGCGGCTGGCTGGATGTGGATGTGGGAGCGGCCCCTGTGGGAGCGGCCCCTGTGGGAGCGGGGGGGGGGGGGGCGGCCCCCAACGCGGGCCCGGCCGGGCCCCCCCCC
>JBBRXD010000190.1:0-4819 GCA_038248775.1 Lysobacterales bacterium
CCGGTAAGGTCGCCGAGTCGGGTTTCGATGTCAGCGATGCGCAGGCGCAGCAGCGGCACCAGGTTCGGATTGGCGCGAAGTGCGTTGGCTGCTTCGTGCACGGCGGCCTCGGAAAGGCCGGGCTTGCAGGGATAGTCGAGAATGCTGTCAATGCCGCTGTAGTCGCCAGCAGCTTTGAATTTATCGCCGCAATTCCTGGCAAGCGCACGCTGTGTCGCGCTCGGCAAGGTCATCCGAAACGCCATCCGATAACGCGACGTCATGCCCTCCCGGGCCATGGCTTCGAATGTGACGCTGTTGTAGGTCCGCATCGCGGTGTCGCGCAGCGACTGGTCGCGGATCAGGCCGATGGTGCCGGTCGAAATCAGCTCGTCATAGGTTGCCCGGCGGCGCAGTTTGTTTTTGTATTGCGTGGCGCGGTAGGCACTGACCAGCAGCACCTCGTCGGACGCCGGCACGGTTCCGTCCAGGGCATTTACCGCGGTGTCGGCGTTGGCCAGCACGTCGTGGCTGTATTCGATCATCAACTGGTAGCCCCAGTCTTCTTCGCGCAGGTCTTCCTTCAGGTGCCTGGTGAAGGTAGCGGCCTGCTGCTCGGTTACCCGCGCCTGGTTCCAGTTCGAAACCTGGATGCCGACGAAGACGCCGATGACAACGATGATGAAGTCGATGCCGACAGCGGTCCATTGCTGATTCTTGAAGTGTTCGATGACACGACGAAGCATCATGGCGATTTCCCCGGCGAGGTCGCGACCAGGGCCTTGAATCCCGGGTCGTCGCGCAGGGCGTCCCAGTAGGGTTCGACGCGCAGGTTCTGCGCTGTGAGTGTTGCGACGGGGGTTTGCAGGAGGTGGCGCAATAGCGGAACGGCATTTTTCGCATCGCCATTCATCGCATGGATTCGCGCCAGGTAGACGACCCAAGCCGGACCTTCCAGCTGGTCGGCACTTTCCGGTACGAGCGAGACGGCCAGGTTGCCCTGGCGGGCTGCGGCCTCGCGTTCACCCAGGCCCGCGAGGGCCATGCCCAGGACGGAATGCCAGGCGGTTTCAACGTAACGGTTGTCAGGCTTCGTGGCCAACGCGCTCGTCGCTTCTGCCTTGACCAGGCGATAGGTTGCCATTGCTTGTGCTTCCGCGCCTGCAAGCCGCTGGCTGAGCGCGAGGTTCAGCTGCCAATCGATGCGTGCGGGCACGTATCCATTCAAGGAGGCATCTATCACGGTGTCGCCTGAACCTGCTATCGCAGCCTGCAACTGCACAATGGCCGCCTTGTAGTCGCGATGGATGAATAAATTCGTCCCGAGCAGGCCCTTCACTGCCGGCGAACTGGAATCGGCCGCAGCCAGGTAAGACCCCGCCAGTTCGAAGTCGCCCTGCGTCCACGCGCACTGCAGTTTCATCGCCAGGGCATGGGTGTTGTTCGGCGAGAGGGCGATGCTGGCGTCGAGCTCGCGAACGCCACGTTCGCAGTCGCGCATCGAAACCATCGTCACGCCATGGTGGTAGGCGATGTTGCCATCATTAGGCGATAACTCGCGCGCGCGCCCGAAGTCAGCGACAGATTGCTCGAACTTGCCAAGCCGCCGGCTGAGGTAGCCGGCCCACATCCAGATGTCTGCATCGTTGGGCAGCCGGGGCTTCAGCGAGTCCATCACCGCCAGCGCGCCAGCGAAGTCGCGCTTGATGTAATACATGTGGACGCCCCGGGCGATCTCGGTGTGCACGGAACCGGGCGCCAGCGCGGTGGTGCGGGCAAGGGCCTTCTCGCCTTCCACCTGCAATTTTCCCGACGGATCGAGGCCGATCCAGCCGATGCGGAACGACTCTCGCGCGATCTGCGCCCAGGCCAGCGAGAAGTCGGGGTCGAGGCGAACGGCTTCGCGATAGGCATCGAGCAGTTCATCGGCCTGCTGGCGGGTCTGCAGCACCTGGCTGTTGAGCACACGGGCCTTGAGGTAGGCCTCGTAGGCGGCGGGAACCTTGGTCGGTATCTCCGCCAGCGCTTCCCTCTCGCCACGGCTGATGTTGGCTGCCAGTTGCCTGGCGATTTCCTGCGCGACTTCACTTTGCACCGCGAAAATATCGTCCAGGTTGCGGTCGTATATTTCGGCCCAGACATGGGTGTCGGTGGCGGCATCGATCAACTGCACGTTGATTCGCACCTTCTTGCCATCACGTTGCACACTGCCCTCCAGGATATGGGCGACGCCCAGTTCGCGGGCAATGTGCGACAGGTTGTCCGGGCGGCTGGCGTATTTCTGCGTGGACGTGCGCGATATCACCTTCAGGTCGCCAATCTTGGCCAAGCCGGTGAGTATCTGGTCCTGGATGCCATCGGCGAAATAGCCGTTGGCCTTGTCTTCGCTGAGGTTCTCGAAAGGCAGCACGGCGATGGATTTGGTGGAGACGGTGGGCGTCGGCTTGGCAACTGTGGCTGAGGCTGCGGGGACAACAGCAGCGGTAGCAGTGGCGATGTCCGCCGCTTCGCGCCGGGGTGCAAGCACGAATTTGTCGAAGCCGAAATAGACCAGCGCGAGCATCAGCATCGCGATGATCATGCGATTCATGCGCTGCGCGGTTTGCGGGGCGATCGATTTATCCAGCGGTACGTCTTCGTCACGCTTGATGCCGTCGGGCGTCAGTTCGAATATCCAGGCGAAAGCGAGTGCGGGAATAAAGCCGATCGCCAGTACGATGACGATGGTGCGCGGCACCCAGTCCGGTGCGCCAAACATCGGGAGCACCGTACCGGCGACTTGCGTGATCAACCACGCGCCCACCAGGTACAGGCCAGCCATGCGGATGACGTTGCGGCGCCTGAGTTCGGCAAGCAGGCTCATGTCATGGCACCGCCGCGGCTTGGATGCCGCATTCGAAGTCGGCATCACCCAAAGGCCTGCATCCGGCTGGCCAACCTTTCTCGCGCCAGTACGCTACGAACCCGTAGTCGACCAGCTTCGCCTTTACCCGTGGGTCGCGCAGCATCGCCTGCCCTGCCGGTTTGCTTCGATGGAGGTTCGCGAAATAGTAGGCCTGGATGATCGCCCCGGCCTTTTCCGTGTAGTCGTTGTAGCGGGCCACGTCCTGCCGCGCGACGATGTAGGGGCTTGCCGCACCCGGCTGAGCTTCGGAAATCACGGTACTCAGCCTGTCGGGATCAAGGTCTACGTCGCCCAGCGCCCAAGGTAGCAATGTCTGCGTATAGGCCAGGCTCTTCGGGCCGTTCGCCTGTATCTGCGCAAGAGCAGCGCGCGCATCGTCAGCGCGCCCGTAAGCCAGTGGATATTCGAGTGAAGATACCCAGCCAAACCTGCTGTTCGGCGCAATGGCGATTGCCTGACGCGCCGCTTCTTCGACATCGGCGCGCCGGTCCAAGGCGACTGCGGCGTTGCCCATGCGCGTCCAGCCGACGATGAAATATGGATCCATGCTCGCCAGCTCTCGCGCCGCATTCGCCGAATCTTCCATGCGACCGACCTCGTACAGCATTTCGGAGTAATCCTCGCGCGCATCGGGATACCCCGGATCGATCTGCATCGCGCGCAGGTAGTGGCGCTCGGCATCGGCGAAGCGGAACCGGGCGCGCGCGACGTTGGCGAGGGCATGTACAGTGGCCGCTGAATCTGGATCGAGCGCGGCAGCTCGCTTGGCGCCGTCGGCTTCGCAGGCGAGCATTTCCGTCTGCTCTGCGGGCGTCATCTGCATGTACCAGAAGCGAACTTCACAGGCCAGCGACAACGAGGACCAACCTGCGGCGAAGCCCGGCGCCTTGGCAACTGCCGCCCGAAAGTGCGCGAGCGCGGTTGGCAGGTCGCTACGCTGGCGCAGCAGCGCGCGCCCCCTGAGGTATTCGTCATACGCCTCGGGATCAATCGACGTGCGCGGCGCAACCGCGGCGTCGACGCCGAGCGAAAGCTTCAGCGCATCGCCAATGCGTTCCGCGATTTCATCCTGCAGGGCGAAGACGCTATCTAGCTTGCGGTCGTAGGTTTCCGACCAGACATGGAAGCCATCGGACACGCGCACCAGCTGCGCGGTGATCCGTACTTGCTGGCCGTCGCGACGGATGCTGCCCTCGACGATGTGGCTGACCCCCAACTTGCGGCCGATCTCGCGAATGTCGCCGCCCTTGCCCTTGAACTGGAACACCGAGGTACGCGCCACCACCTGCAATTTCGGCACTTTGGCCAACACATTCAACAACTCTTCGGTCATGCCATCGGAAAAATAGTCTCCGTCCGCGTTGCCGCTCATGTTGGCGAATGGCAGCACCGCGATGGAGTTCTGGGCGGCTGCGACCGGGGTTGCCGCATCGCCCTTGCGGAACGAGGGCTGGCCATAGAAATACCAGCCCAATGCCAACACAACCAGCACCACAGCGGCGCCGAATACACGCGCCCCGCCGGCGGTGGCGGGGTCGAGCTTCATGCCGTCTGGCGTGGCATCGAATATCCAGGCCATCACCAGCGCCAAGGGAAAGCCGAGCAAGCTGACCAGGATGAACACGCGCAAGGCCCACGCCGGCGCATCGAAGGCCGGAAAGCCGATCGACGCCGCCTGCACGGCCAACCACGCGACGACCAAGTAGGCCGCGCCAACCTTGAAGACTTTGCGACGCTTGAGTTCGGCGACAAGGCTCATTTGGTCAATCCAGTGCCGGCAGCAATGGATTGCACACGGTCAAGCCGGAGAACTTCCTGCCATGGCTCATATCCTCAGTGAACAGCTTCGTGCATCGGCTGCGGATAGCCGCTTCCACGATAAGTGCATCAAACCACGATAGTTGTTCGGCCTGTGCAAGTTCATGCGCATCAAGC
>JBBRXD010000191.1:0-4808 GCA_038248775.1 Lysobacterales bacterium
CATAGGTCAGCGCGTGCATCAGCAGCACGAGGTCGAATTGCGCCTTGTCGAAGGGCAGGGCCTGCATGTCGCCTTCCTTCACCTCGACATGCTCGAGCTTGCGCAGGCGCTCGCTGGCCGCCAGCACCACCTTGGTGCTGGAGTCGATGCAGACATAGCGACGCGAATGCGGGGCCAGCAGCTCGGCCAGCACCCCATCGCCCGAAGCGACATCCAATACTTCACCCGGGTCCAGCATTGGCAGCGCAGCTCGGGCCAGGGCCTCCCAGGTGCGGCCGGGAGAATAGTGGCGCTCCATGTCGCCCGCCACGGAATCGGCCCAGTTCTGGTCTGAGCGGCGTTGCGCCAGCACGGCAGTGAGCCGTTCAGCATCCTGGCGCAGCAGCGGATCGTCGGTGCCTTCGCGCAGGGCGTTCCAGAGGGTGCGTTCAGCCGGTTCCAACTGGTCCTCGTTGAACCGGTAATAAGCGGACACGCCAGCGCGGCGGTCGCGCACGAGGTCCGCATCCTTGAGCTTGGCCAAGTGCGTGGAGACGCGGGGCTGGGCCAGCCGGGTTACCGCCGACAGCTCGGCCACGGTCAGTTCGTCGCGCTCAAGCAGGGCGAGGAGGCGGACACGGGTCGGGTCGGCAAGTACCCGCAGGCAGGCCGACCAGGCATCGAGATCCATATTTATCCTTTCATCCCGATTTAAAGATATAGCAGACTAGAGGCTGCGGCGGGACGCGTCAAGGCGGTTCGCGCCGGCTTCACCGGTGCTTGCCGCTACAATAGAGGGCTGAATAACCAGATCGAGGGCAAGCGCCGTGGATTTCGATTTCACCGAAGAACAGCTGATGATCCAGGATGTGGCGCGGCGCATTGCGCAGGAAAAGATCGCGCCCAGCGCCGAGCACCACGACCGCACGGGCGAATTTCCCCTGGAAAACATCCGCACGCTTGGCGAAAACGGCCTGATGGGCATCGAAGTCCCGACCGAATACGGGGGTGCTGGCATGGACCCGATCAGCTACGTGCTGGCGATCATGGAAATCGCCGCCGCCGATGCCGCGCATTCCACCATCGTGTCGGTGAACAATTCGTTGTTTTGCAACGGCATCCTGAAATTCGGCACCGAAGCGCAGAAGCAGTTGTATGTGCGCGCCATTGCCGAAGGCCGCGAGATTGGCGCCTTTGCGCTGAGCGAGCCGCAGTCAGGCTCGGATGCGACAGCCATGCGCTGCCGCGCTACCAGGCACGATGACGGCAGCTTCAGGGTCAATGGCAAGAAGAGCTGGATCACCTCCGGGCCTGTTGCCAAATACATTGTCCTGTTTGCGATGACCGATCCGGCGAAGGGTGCCAAGGGCATCACGGCGTTTATGGTGGACACAGCCAAGCCGGGCTTCCTGCGCGGCAAGACCGAGCCCAAGCTGGGCATCCGCGCATCAGCGACCTGCGAGATCGAATTCCAGGATTACGTCGCCACCAGCGACGAAGTGCTGGGCAAGGAAGACGAAGGCTTCAAGATCGCGATGGGGGTCCTGGATGCCGGCCGAATCGGCATCGCCGCACAGGCCGTCGGCATAGCCCGCGCCGCATACGAAGCTTCGTTGTCCTACGTGAAGGAACGCAAGGCTTTCGGCGCGCCGATCGGTTCATTCCAGATGATCCAGGCCAAGATCGCCGACATGAAGTGCAAGCTGGACGCCTCGTTGTTGCTGACCTTGCGCGCGGCCTGGAAGAAGCAGCAGACCGAGACCAAGGGTGGCCGCTTCAGTACCGAAGCGGCTGTGGCCAAGCTGACCGCATCGGAAGCTGCAATGTGGATCGCGCACCAGGCGGTTCAGATCCATGGCGGCATGGGCTATTCCAAGGAAATGCCGCTGGAGCGCTATTTCCGCGACGCCAAGATCACCGAAATCTATGAGGGCACCAGCGAGATCCAGCGCCTGGTGATTGCGCGCAACGAGACCGGATTGCGCTGACCCCAGGCCGATTGGGCGCGCCAGCACCGATCCCCATGCAGCAAAAGGTCGCCGTGGCAGGGCGGGGAAGCTACAATTCCGCACTTTTCACGCCCTTCCGGAATCGCGTCAGATGCCTGCCCAGACCGTCCACGCCGTCACCATCGAATCCATCCTGTCCGCCCTGAGGGCGCGCGTGCCTGCCGACCGGCAGGCCGATCTGCTGGCGTTCGCCCAAGCGTTCTTCGCCCGCGTCCCGGCCGAGGAACTGGAGATGCTCAGTTCCGATGGCTGGGCGGCGATTGCTGTCAGCAATCGCGAGTTCGCTGACTGCCGCACGCCCGGCGTGGCCAAGATCCGGGCATTCAACCCGGGTCCTGGTGACGGATTCGGGACTGGCCATTCAGTAGTGCAGATCGTCAACGACGACATGTCCTTCCTGGTCGATTCGGTGGGCATTGCGCTGGCACGCCACGGATTGAGCTCGCATGGCATCGTGCACCCTGTGATTCCGGTGGCTCGCGACTCCAATGGCGTGCTGCTGAGCGTCGGGGAAGGTTCCGCCGAGTCGTTCATACACATCGACGCGGACCGCCTGTCGGGCGAGGCCGAGATGGCGGCGCTTGAAGCATCAATCGCCGCAGCGCTGGCCGACGTTCGCGCCGCCTTCTGCGACTGGGAGCAGATGCGCGAGCGGATGCTGGAAATCGCAGGCGAATTCGATTCACGCATCATGCCCGCCGGTGACCAGACCCGCGCCGAGGCTCAGGACTTCCTGCATTGGGCGGCGGACAACCACTTCACTTTCCTGGGCTTTCGCGAATACCAGGTAACGCAATCAGGCGATGTACGTGCGTTGGTCGCAGTACCAGGTACTGGCCTTGGGATCATGCGGGGCAAGGGCAACAGCAGCAAGCCGCGCCCGCTTACCGGACTCGCCGCTTCCGACCTGCCGCCGGGCGCCACACTCGATCCGCTGATCCTGACCAAGACCAACGCCCGTTCCACTGTGCATCGCCCAGGCTACATGGATTACATCGGCGTGCTGAAGTTCGACGCCAGCGGTCGCGCCGTGGCCGAGCAGCGTTTCCTCGGCCTGTACACCTCAAGTGCCTACAATCGCCGCCCCTGGGAAATTCCCCTGGTGCGCCAACGCCATGAAGCGGTGATGGCGGCGTCCGGCCTGGGCGAGTCCAGCCATAGCGGCAAGGCCTTGCGGCATATCCTGGAAACGCTGCCGCGCGACGAGTTGTTCCAGTCGAGCATCGAAGAACTTTCCGCGACGGCGATGGGTATCCTGGCCTTGCAGGAGCGCGCGCGCCCGCGTTTATTCCTGCGCCGAGACCGCCATGGTCGTTTCTATTCCGTGCTGGTTTTCATCCCGCGCGACCGTTTCAACAGCGATGTGCGTGGGCGTATCGAGGCGATGCTGTCCGAACAACTGCACGGCGAGAGGCTCGATACCACGGTCAGCATCGGCGAGTCGCCGCTGGCCCAGCTGCATGTACTGGTGCGTCCGCGCGGCGGCGAAAAGGTCGACGCCGATCCGGCCCGTATCGAAGCGCGGCTGATCCACATCGTGCGCAATTGGCACGACCAGCTGCGCGAGCGCCTGGTTGAAATCCATGGCGAGGAAGTTGGCATCAAGCTGGCCAATCGATATGGCAAGGCCATGCCTGCGGGTTATGTCGAATCGGTAACGCCCGACCAGGCTGCCGGTGACGTTGGCCAGGCTTCGCTCGTTGATGGCGTGGATGACCTGCGCCTGTCGCTGTACTACGCCACTGACGGCGGGCTGCGTTTCAAGCTTTTCCGGACCGGGCGCGAGATTGCATTGTCGGACGCGTTGCCAATGCTCGAGAACCTGGGCCTTCGTATCAACAGCGAACACCCCTACGTGCTTGAGCTCGACGGCGCGCGCGTGGTCATCCAGGATTTCGAAGTCGAGTCACTTGCCGGAACAGTGGACGTCGATTCGTCCCGGCAACGCTTCGAGGAAGCCTTCGCCGCGATGTGGCGCGGCGATGCGGAAAGCGATGGCTTCAACCGGCTGGTGCTGGCCGCAGGCCTCGGCTGGCGACAGGTCGCGATGCTGCGTAGCTACTGCAAATACCTGCAGCAGACAGGGGTGACTTTCTCGCAGGCGTACATGGAACAGACGCTCGCCCGCTATCCGCTGATCGCACGCCTGCTGGTGGAACTGTTCGAGGCCCGGTTCGAGCCGGGTCGCGATGTCAAGGCCGATATCAAGACCTGCGATGCGCTGCGCTTCTCGTTGACCGCCATCGTCCCGGAAAACGACCGCCCGCAACTGGCGACCATCCTCGAGGAAATGGGCAACGACCGCGCTCTTGATCGGGAGGCGCAGATCGATGCCTGCGGCGACGCGCTGGCGATCACGATGGAGACTGTATCCAGTCTCGATGAGGACCGCATCCTGCGCTCGTTCATGGCGGTGATCAACGCGACGCTTCGCACCAGCTTCTTCCAGAAGAAGGGCGAGGGCGGCACGCACAAGGACTACATCAGCTTCAAGTTCGATCCAGCGCTGGTGCCAGAACTCCCAAAGCCGCGCCCGTATCGGGAAATCTTCGTCTATTCGCCGTTTGTCGAAGGCGTGCACCTGCGCTTCGGCCCGGTGGCGCGCGGCGGCCTGCGCTGGTCGGACCGCCGTGAGGATTTCCGCACCGAGGTGCTGGGCCTGGTGAAGGCACAGATGGTCAAGAACACGGTGATCGTGCCGGTCGGGTCGAAGGGTGGATTCTTCGTCAAGCGCCCACCGATAGGGGGTGACCGCGACGCGATATTGGCCGAGGGCATTGCCTGCTACAAGCGATTCATCAACGGCTTGCTCGACATCAC
>JBBRXD010000192.1:0-4775 GCA_038248775.1 Lysobacterales bacterium
GAGCTGCTTTTCGATCTGGTCGATGACAGCTAGGCCAAGTTCGCGGGACGTTGTCACCAGAGACGCCGGTGACTGGGGCCCGTGGGGGAGGGGCTTTTGGGGGTGGGGCTTTGGCGGGTTTGTTTTCGCGTTTTTGTGGCGGGGCAACGCCCGCTCCCACAAGGGTTTGACCGGCAAGGGGTTTTCCACCATAATTCCGCTTCTGTCCGTGACCGCGGGCAGGCTTTCATTCAATATAACTACTAGAGGAATTCCGGTCATGTACGCAGTCATCGTCACAGGCGGTAAGCAATACCGCGTCATGTCGGGCGAAACACTCCGCGTCGAGAAAATCGACCAGGACGTGGGCAGCGCCGTCGAGTGGGACAACGTTTTGATGGTGGGCGACGGTGACAACATCACCATTGGCGCGCCACACATCGCAGGCGCACTGGTCAAGGCGACGATCAAGTCGCACGGTCGCCTGGAAAAAATCCGCATCGTCAAGTTCCGGCGCCGCAAGCACCATCGCAAGCAGATGGGCCATCGCCAGCACTATAGCGAAATCGAAATCACCGGTATCACGCTCTAAGCGCAAGGAGAACTCGTCATGGCATCAAAAAAGGGCGTAGGTTCATCGCGCAACGGCCGCGATTCCAACCCGAAATACCTGGGCGTCAAGATCTACGGCGGCCAGGCGATTGAGGCCGGCAACATCATCGTGCGCCAGCGCGGCACCGAGTTCCATCGCGGTGCGGGCGTGGGCATGGGCCGCGACCACACGCTGTTCGCCCTGGTGAACGGCAAGGTCGATTTCTCGATCAAGGGTCCGAAGAAGCGTCGTACCGTAAGCGTGGTCCCGGCCGGGTAATCGCCGCCCCGCCTGCGCGAAAAGCCCCGCTTCGGCGGGGCTTTTTGTTTTGACGCACAGGGATGTGCGAATGTCGCGGGAGGCCCGATGCCGGTAGCGACAGCCACCCACTCACTCTAGAATGACCCCATGAAATTCGTTGACGAAGCCGTTATCTCGATCTTTGCCGGTAGCGGCGGCAACGGCTGCGTCAGCTTCCGTCGCGAGAAGTTCATCCCGCTGGGCGGCCCCGATGGCGGCGACGGCGGCGATGGTGGCAGCCTCTGGGTAGAGGCTGATGAAAACCTCAACACCCTTATCGACTTCCGCCACCAGCGCCAGTTTCGCGCGCAGCGCGGTGAAAACGGCATGGGTCGGCAGATGTTCGGCAAGGCCGGCGAAGACATCACCATCCGCGTGCCGATTGGCACCGAGGTGATCAACGTGGCTACCGACGAGATCATCGGCGACCTGACCGAGAACGGCCAGCGCTTGCTGGTGGCGCGCGGCGGCGATGGCGGCAAGGGCAACGTGCACTTCAAGAGCTCGCTCAACCGGGCGCCGCGCAGGGCCACGACGGGTTCGCCCGGCGAGGAACGCGACATCCGCCTGGAACTCAAGCTGCTGGCCGACGTCGGCCTGCTGGGCTTCCCCAACGCCGGCAAATCCACCTTCGTTCGCGCCGTGTCGGCGGCCACGCCCAAGGTTGCCGACTATCCCTTCACCACGCTGTATCCCAATCTTGGCGTGGTCAGCGTCGAGCCTTACCGCAGCTTCGTGATCGCTGACATTCCCGGCATTATCGAAGGCGCGGCGGAAGGCGCCGGGCTGGGCAGCCTGTTCCTGCGCCACGTGCAGCGCACCCGTGTTCTGCTGCACCTGGTGGACATGGCACCGTTCGACGAAGCGATCGATCCGGTTTACCAGGTTCGCGCGATCGAAAGTGAATTGCGCCAGTACGACCCGGGCATGCTGGAGAAGCCGCGCTGGCTGGTGTTGAACAAAGGCGACCTGCTGTCGGCGGAAGAACGCCAGGCACGGGCCGAGGATATTGTCGCCAAGCTCGAATGGACGGGACCCTGGTTCGTGACCTCGGCGCTCAGCCGCGAGGGCACCTGGCCGATCATGCTCAAGATCCAGCAGTTCTTCGACGACACCAAGCGCGAAGCGCTGGAAGCCGCGCAAGACATAGCCGAACGCGCCCGGATGAACCCGGGTGGCTGAGCATGGCCCTCGTGGGAGCGGCCTTGGCCGCGACTGTGGGAGCGGCCTTGGCCGCGACGCCCGGCCCGAAAGATTGATCGCGGCCAAGGCCGCTCCCACAGAAGCCGCTCCCACAAAGGCCGATACCACAAAAGCTGCGGGCACAAAAAAGCCGGCCAAGGCCGGCTTTCTGCTGGTGCCTGCCGCGCCTGCGCCTGTATCAGGCAGCCTTCAGCGCCTTGATGCGGGCGTTGATGCGGCTCTTGTGGCGGGCAGCCTTGTTCTTGTGGATCAGGCCGCGCGACGAGTAACGATCGAGGATCGGCACGGCAGTCTTGTACGCGGCTTCGGCAGCAGCGGCGTCATTGGCTTCAAGGGCCTTGAGCACGCGCTTGACGGCGGTACGCAGCATGGAGCGATGGCTGGTATTGCGGGCGTTGCGGACGACGGTCTGCTTGGCGCGCTTCTTGGCGGACTTGATGTTGGCCACGTGAAACTCCGAAAAAATGAATATGCGACTCAGAAGACTCAAAAGTATGGCCGATTCATGGGCTTGAGTCAATCCAATCGGCCCACAGTCGCCCGGGTGCGGGCATGAGCCGCCCCGGCCTGCTGCGGTCCACCGCCATCTTCAGTGTGATGACCCTGTTTTCACGGGTGGCGGGCCTTGTCCGCGACCTGTTGCAGGCCGCCCTGTTCGGCGCCGGGCCCGCCGTCAGCGCCTTCGTGGTGGCCTACCGGATTCCCAACTACCTGCGCCGGGTCTTTGCCGAGGGCTCGTTCTCCTCGGCCTTCGTGCCGGTGCTGTCGGAGCTCAAGCAGAAGGGCGACGACGCGGCCCTGCAGGATTTCCTGAATCATGTCGCCGGGGCGCTGCTGGCGATCGTGGTCACCGTAACCGGCCTGGGCATCCTGTTCGCACCCTGGATCGCCCGCCTGTTCCTGTTGTTTGCCGGCAAGGACTCCGCGCAAGTGGCGATGACCGCCGACATGTTGCGCATCACTTTTCCGTACCTGGCCTTCATCTCGATGACGGCCCTGTCGGGCTCGGTGTTGAACAGCTTTCGCCAGTTCGGCCTGCCCGCGTTTACGCCGGTGCTGCACAACCTGTCGGTCATCTTCGCCATGCTGGTGCTGGCGCGCTTTTTCGACGTACCCGAATTCGCGCTGGCCTGGGGCGTGTTCCTGGCCGGCCTGATGCAATTGCTGCTGCTGTGGCCAGCGCTGGGCCGGCTGGGCCTGCGGCCGCGGCTGAAGCTCGACTTCAAGCACGAGGGCGTGCGCCGTGTGTTCAGCCTGATGTTGCCAACGATTTTTTCTTCGTCGGTATCGCAGCTCAACCTGCTGGTCGGCACCATGTTCGCGTCGCTGCTGGTGGTCGAGGCGCAAAGCTGGCTGTACTACTCCGATCGCCTGGTCGAATTTCCACTGGGCATGTTCGGCGTTGCCATCGGGACGGTCATCCTTCCGCATCTGTCGCGGCGCCATGCCGATGCCGACGCCGCGGGTTATTCGCAGGCGCTCGACTGGGGGTTGCGCCTGACCGCGTTGGTGGCGGTACCTGCTGCGTTGGGCCTGGCCTTGCTGGCGGAACCGCTGGCTTCCACCTTGTTCTACCGTGGCCAATTCACCTTGCATGACACCCGCATGGTCGCCATCAGCGTCACTGCGATGAGCATCGGCGTGGTGCCTTTCATGATCACCAAGGTGCTCTTGCCTGCCTTCTATGCACGCCAGGATACGCGCACGCCGATGCGCGCGGCTGTCCTGACCGTGTTCATCAACGTCGTGCTGACGGTGGCGTTGGTCACCCCGTTGTGGAAGGTGGGCGTGGTGGCGGCGCACGCCGGCATTGCGCTGGCTACCGCCCTGGCCGGCGTCGCCAATGCGGTGTTGCTGTGGCGCTACCTGCGCCAGGCAAAGCTGCACCAGCCCAGCCCCGGCTGGGGAAGGTTGGCGATGCAGATCCTGTTCGGCTGCCTGCTGATGGGCGCGGTGGTCTGGGGCGTACGCCTGTGGATAGGGGACTTCAACGTGCTGGCTTGGTGGCATCGCCTTGCCTGGCTGCTTGGCGCCGTGGCGGCGGGTGCCGTTGCCTATGCGGCCGGACTGCTGTTGGCGGGTTTGCGGCCACGCCACCTGCGCGAAAGCTGAGCATGACGGGGCTGGAGCGGGGCTGGCGCCGGGCCGCCATGGCCGCCGAGGTTATACTTTCAGCCATGAGCAAGCTGTTCCGGGACGTCGCGGGCAAATCCATTTGTCCGCAGGGCAGCGTGGTTTGCATCGGAGCTTTCGACGGCCTGCATCGTGGGCATCAGGCGCTGGTCGGCCGCGCGCTGTCGCGCGCCCGCGAATTGGGACTGCCGTCGGTGGCGCTCAGCTTCGAACCCCTGCCTCGGGAATTTTTTGCGCGCGGCGAACGACCAGCGCGCCTGTTGCTACCGCGCGCCAAGTTCGAGGGCCTGCGCGAACTGGATGTGGACCACGTTGGATTGCTACGCTTCGATGCGCAGATGGCTTCGATGTCGGCGGAAGATTTCGTCGAACAGATTTTGGTCAAGCGCGTTTCCGCCCGCGAGGTCTGGGTGGGTCCTGATTTTCGATTTGGGAAAGGCCGCAGCGGCGACTTGGAGGTTCTGCGCAGCATCGGCGCCAAGCACGGCTTCCTCGCCTACCAGATCGATCCGGTGCACGTGGACGGCCAGCGGGTTTCCAGTTCGACGCTGCGCGAGCAACTTGCCAC
>JBBRXD010000193.1:0-4766 GCA_038248775.1 Lysobacterales bacterium
CGCAAGGCCTGGCCCGGCATCCAATTCATCGCCCACCCCAGCCTGCGCGACTACCTGCCCGGCACCGGCGCCAGGAACCGCAAGGACATGATGGCTGGGGCGCCGGAAGCGGCGGCGCAGATGAAAAAGCAGCTCGACGCCGGCAAGACCCTCGCCGGCAAGCCGATCAGTGACGAGGAACGCGCGAGCTACGCCAGCGACATCGCCCTCGTCGCGCACTACATGAACGTGGTGCCCGGCACGCCCGACGTACTGCCCGACCTGCCGACCGCCGGCGACCTCGTCCTCCAGCGCGGCACGCGACGCATCGAGATCCGCCGCGTCGGCCGCGGCCATACCGAGGCCGACCTCGTCGTCTGGCTGCCGCGGGAACGCATCCTCGCCAGCGGCGACCTCGTGGTCTGGCCGGTGCCGCTGGTCGGCGGCGACCAGTCGCACGTCGCCGACTGGTCCGGCGCGCTCGATGCGCTGATTGCGCTGAAGCCGGCGTTGATCGTTCCCGGTCACGGCCCGGTGCAACGCGACACCGTCTATGTCACGCAGCTGCGCGACCTGTTCGCCGACATCACGCGGCAGGTCCGCGATCTGCGCGCACGCGGCCTCGACCTCGATGCGGCGCGAAAGGCGATCGACCTCACCGACTGGCACCGCCGCTTTGCCGGCGATTCGCCCGTGCGCGCCGCGCTGTTCCGCATGTATGTCGCGGCGCCGGGGTTGGTGTCGGCGTGGAATGCCGCCACGCCGTGAAGCCGACGCCGGACGTGATACGAGACGCCGCACCCCAATGGTGTGGCGCCACCCGGGCGTCAGCGCCCGCGCACAAAACCGCAACGCGTGAAAACCAGCGGACCGCCAGCCTGCATCGCGTCAGTGCGGATTGGGCACCGTGCCGCACCAGTTCTGCAGCGTGTTCCCCGTCCAGGTGTTGCCGCTCGACGCCGCGTCCTGGTTGGCGTTACAGCTGCCGTTGTTGTCGACCAGGTTGTACCGAATGGTGCCGTTGTCGCAGTCCTGCAACCGCAGCCCGTTCTCGACGTTGCCGTGAATCTCGTTGGCACTGATGTAGATCCCCGAACTGACGTCGAGGCTTACGCCGTGCTGACCGTTGTTCAGCACCTCCGTGTTCAGTACCGACGCGCCCGGACTGTCATCGAACTCGATGCCGTTGACGCCGTTGGCGAACACGAACCCGTATTGAATCCGTACATCGGTGGAATCGTTGATGTCGAAACCATCACCGGTCGAATACACGGCATCGGTGCTCGTGAACATCACGTCGGTGCTGTCCCGGATCTCGAATCCCGCGCCGTTGGACACGGCGGCACTGTTGAAGAAATCCAGATTCGACGCATTGTCCACACGGAACCCCACGCCAGCGTCGGTCACCGAGCTGTCGCGCACCGTGGACGTCGTGGTCGTGCCCTGGATCCACACGCCATAGTCGTAGGCGCCGACCACATCGCAATTGCGGATCGTGATGCCCGTGCGGTTGAGCGAACGAATACCGCAGGTCTGCGTGCCACTGACGCCGCAGCCCCCAGACGGCTGGCGCGCCGCAAAGCGGATCTCATAGCCCGCGCAATCCAGGGTGATGTTGTTGGCGCCAAACCGGATCTGCCCGGTGTGGTTCGCCGTCAGCGTGGTCGTGCTGGTAATGGTCATGATGCCGGTGGTCGCGTGGGCGGAGCCTGGGGCTACCGCGCCCAGCACGAGCAGGACCAGGACCGCACAGACGTACAACGAGGAATACCATCCGGAGCGTTTCATACAGCGTTCTCCTCAGCGCAAGGCGGAAATCGCCTGCGCACTCGTGAAGTCGTGCTCGCCAGGGATCACGCTGCCGGGCACGGACGGTATGCACCTCGGATGTCTCCACCGGCTGCAGGCCCGCGGACATAGGCTTGCCGAACCTGGCCGCCATCGCCCCAGAACCTGCAAAAGCAACAACAGCAGGAAATCCACCAATGCATTTCGCCCAGCATACGTAGCCTGCCTGTGCCGTCAAGCGAACGGCAGTTGGGCGGTGCTGACCCTTGCGAGCGCCACCGTTCGGCGACTGATGCCTGCTTAATGGGTGCGCGCCGCGTCCATCGCTTTGGCCGCAGGCTGACGTCGAATCGTTGTGCCCTATCGCGGCCACTTGTTGGGCTCGTCGCGCGCGCGAAAAGACCTCGCCGCGGTAAGCGCCCGGACCAATGCGAGGCGTCGCCAACGCTCGAATCGCTGACCGCGCTGCGATCAGCGTCAAGGGCCTGGATTTGTCCGCTGCGCATACGCCCACCTTCGCCCGTTCGCTGTGCCCTATCCCACACCCGATGAGCATCGACGCCCCTCCGCGTTGCCGTCGCTCGCTCGCGCGGCGCAACCCGCCAACGCCGCCGGCAATCACGCAGCAAGGTGAGAGGTTTCGCCGTGTCGCGGCAGAACGAGAAGCCATGGACGGCGTTCACCACTGGGCCAAGCCAAAGCGCCCAAATTTGTGCGGCGCGTCAAACCGAATTGACGAACGTGAACAGATTTTCCACTTTCGTAGAAACAAAATTGTTCCGATGCGTATTGGTTTACCCGCCCACCTTGCGGCTACACTCTGACCCACACAACGTCGTGCGGGCGGCCCAGCCGCCCGCCATCACATGGCAGGGGGCCATATGGACCTGGGACCAGATTTCCTGGCGTCACTGAGAAGGCACATGCGCGTTCTGTGCAGGAAACAAAACCCAGGCGCTTTACATGCGGCGGCGCCGCCGTAACTCATACGCCCTCAAGTGTGTCGTTCTACTCGGCCACGCTGCCGCTTCGATATCGGGCGTCGACTCTCAGCTAACACCTTGCAACTCGCCATAAATTCCGGTTACGAAAAAAAAACCCACGCACGCTGCGCTACGCTGCACATTTGGAGCCCAATTGAAATTACGCCGCACCGCGACGCCGACGAACGCGCCGAAGGACTGGACCGGTCTCGACTAACAACCTGACCTTCAACCACGAGCATCCCAATCTCCACCACCATAAGGACGATTTATGGGCACTCCACTCCACGGCCTCATCGCCGCCAAGGCAAACGACGATCCGGCCATTCTGATAAGCAAGCGATTGCTGACAGACCTGCTGACTCGCCGCCTTCAGGCCGCAATAGCAAAGTACATCGGCTTCTTCCAGACCTATCCGGATCCGGCGGGCATCGTGCAGATTGGCATCACCGGTTGCAGTTACGCCCATGCCGGCGCGGGATGGAGCATCGTCCTTCCTCCTGCTGGCACGCAGAATGGCCTGTTCTTCTTTGAGAGCGCTAATCCCTTTTCCGTGCAGTTCTCGGTTACCAAGGCAGGCGACTCCGCGCATGACCTGTTTACTATCGCAATTGAGATTAAGAAGGTAAGCGCATCGGGGGCCGCAAGCTACAACTCTCTGTCGATTGGCGATGTGAACATAGATTTCGATATAACTCGAATCCCTGCGCCGAATGGGGCGGCGAATGCGGAAGCGCTCGGACTAAGTGACCTTGACATCGCCAGGCTGGAGGGACTCGTAGGAGGCGCAGTTGCTCCGACTGCGGTTCGCAAGATTTTCTCGGGCTCCCCCAGCATTGACCTTCGTTCGCTGTTCCCAACTGTGGTCTTCAATGGGCAGGCCGAAGTCACAGCAATTGCCGACGGACTGTTAATAATCGCCCGAGACGGATGGCGCCTCGATGAAACGCAGCGGTGCGACTGCAGCGCACCACTCCCTGATGCTGTTCTCAGGCCTCTGGCGCCAACCTTCGACAGTGACACCGCTGGCACGCTTCCGATTAAAGTCAACATTCCTCCGCCGCGCAATCCGCCGTGGCCTGTAGAGACTCCCGTTGCCGCAGACGTCGCGCTCTACTTGCCTCAGTCCTCAGTAAAGGAAATTACGTCTGGGCCATATCCGGCGATAAACGATTTTGCAAAAGACAATGGGTTCATTGGGTGGACGTATGACTACACGATCGGATTTGTCGGCGCTACTCCAACTCTTTCCGATCCCAGGGCAACGATAGTCCTCAGTATCGACTTCTACGTCACCGGCAGCGGAAGTGTTAACGTCGATATCCCATGCATTGGCCGATCAACGGTCGGAATGCTGTGGGCAACGAATCGCGGAGCCGGGGCTTCAACTATTGAAATCGGAATCACACCCAGGCTGCAGTCGGATGGCAAGATCGTCCTTACCCCCGAAATATTAAGCCTGTCCATTGAGCCGTTCAAAGTTGACTGCATCGTAATTGCGTTGTCGCTCCTGTCGTATTTCGGACCATGGGGGACACTTGCCGCGTTTGTCATCAACGAAATTATTCGGAGGGTAATTGCCCATAACCTCCCGCCCAAGCTCAACTCAGGACTTCGCGATGCAATGAGCAAACAGATGTGGACCCTTCTTGACTTGGCGAAGCTCGATATCAATGCGGTGTTCGGCGAAGTCTACGGGCTACGCGAAGCTGTGAGCAGAGAGAACGACTCGCTCCTTATCGGACTAGCACCGGATCAGGGATAAGACAGTGGAAACTCGGGTTTCCCCGCTCTTCAAGCACGGCCTAACCCGGCACTTACAGCGGACGCCCGCAAGCGGAACAACGGGGTCGGGTCAACCTGCTGGAAAGCACATCACTAAGTTAACCAAAAGAACGGGGTCAGGTTAAGTTCCTTTAAAGTACTTCACTAAGTTAGCCTGACCTGGTTTTTAACCAATGACCTAATGACTGGCCTATCCGCTCTACATTTGGGAAGCGGCCCGACCCGGGCGCC
>JBBRXD010000194.1:0-4765 GCA_038248775.1 Lysobacterales bacterium
CCTTTGTGCGAAAGGCATAAACATTTGCTCGCTCAAGCGCGCTGTGATCGGAAGGTGATTTAATCAGCTTTGATAGCCTGGTCGCCGAGATGCGCTTCCAGCGCGTGGGAAATCTCGCGGATGCAGCGGTCGTAGAGTTCGATGCGGGCGACCGCATCGGTGCGTGCCGCGTGCCAGTCGCGGCTTTCGAAATGGCCGCGCGCGCGACGGGTGATTTCGCCGAAGCGGCGGTTGTAATCGGCGAACGCGTCGCGGCTCGCCAGGGCGCAGGCCTTGGCGCGAGTGGGTTCTGCGTGGCGCTGGGCTTCGTGCCTGGGGGTCATGGTCCGGCCCATGCTACGACACCCGGGCCGGGTCGGGCGCAGGCATTAAGCGCGCGTTCGCCGACCCTCCCGCAGTCTGGCTGTCCAGACCCACACGCGGAGTCGCAGCCATGACCACCGGGATGAAACCAACCACGATGCCGCCTACGCACCCCAGCGAAGCCAAACACGATCAGATTACGCCGCACGCAGGCAAGCCAAAGACCTCGGGCTATGCCGAAACCAAACCCTCCGAGGCCAGCACGCTCAACCAGCCCAGTCCAGTCGTGGCCGCCAGCGAGGCCAGCCAGGTCGAAGCCGCCTCTCCGGGGAAAACCAGCGAGGATGAAGATCCCGACAGCACCGAAGACTCACCGCCGGGCGAGCACAAGCGCGAACCGATCAACGACCCCGATCCGGCCGACGCGCCGTTGCAGGTTCACCGCAACTAAGCGGCTGCCCGGCGCATGGAGAAACGCGCCAGACTGCAGTTGCAGGCTGGCGCGTGGGTTGCTTGCCACAACTTCAGCGCTACATGTGCTTGATCAGCTCGTCACCAAACTCCGAGCACTTCACTTCCGTGGCGCCTTCCATCAGTCGCGCGAAATCATAGGTAACGCGCTTGCTGCCGATGGCCGCATCCATCGCCGCGATGATCGTGTCGGCGGCCTCGCTCCAGCCCATGTAACGCAACATCATCTCGCCCGACAATATCACCGAACCCGGGTTGACCTTGTCGAGCCCCGCGTACTTCGGCGCCGTACCGTGCGTGGCTTCGAATACCGCGTGGCCGGTGACGTAGTTGATGTTGGCGCCCGGCGCGATGCCGATGCCGCCCACCTGGGCTGCCAGCGCGTCCGACAGATAATCGCCGTTCAAATTGAGCGTGGCGACCACGTCGTATTCCGCCGGGCGCAACAGGATCTGCTGCAGGAACGCATCGGCAATCGCGTCCTTGATGATCAAGCCGGCACCGGGCCTGCCTTCGGGAATGACCATCCACGGACCGCCGTCCAGCTCGACCGCACCGTAGAAATCCCTGGCGACCTGGTAGCCCCAGTCACGGAAGCCGCCTTCGCTGAACTTCATGATGTTGCCCTTGTGCACCAGGGTCATCGACTTGGAACCATGCGCAATCGCGTACTGGATGGCGCTGTGCACCAGGCGCTCGGTGCCCAGGTAGGACACCGGCTTCAGGCCGATACCGACCATTACCGGCGTTTCGCGCTTCGGGCCGCCGACAGCTTCCAACGCGGCCTGCCATTCGGCATTTTTTTGCGCGGTGCCGAAGCGGATCTTGCCGAACATCTGCGGGAACTCTTTTTGCACGAAGTCCAGCACCTTCTGCGCGTCGGCGCTGCCGCCGGCCCATTCGATGCCGGCGTAGATGTCCTCGGTGTTCTCGCGGAAGATGGTCATGTTGACCTTTTCCGGCGCCTTCACCGGCGACGGCACGCCCTTGAACCAACGTACTGGCCGCAGGCAGACGTACAGGTCCAGCATTTGGCGTAATGCGACATTCAATGACCGGATGCCGCCGCCAACCGGCGTCGTGAGCGGACCCTTGATCGAAACCAGGTAGTCCCGACAGGCCTGCACGGTCGACTCGGGCAGCCAGGTGCCGAGTTCGTTATTGGCTTTTTCGCCGGCCAGCACTTCCAGCCAGTGGATCTGGCGCGAACCGCCGTAGGCTTTCGCCACGGCCGCGTCGAGCACGCGCACCGAGGCGCGCCAGATGTCGGCGCCGGTGCCATCGCCTTCGATGAAGGGGATGATCGGATTATTGGGAACCGACAGCTTGCCGCCGGAAATGGTGATCGACGCGCCGCCAGGCGGCGGGGTCAGGATTTGTTCTGCCATGCAGTCCTCCAGGATGATGCCACCGCCCATTGTCGCGGTTCCGGCGCGTGGCGGAAAGCAGCAGGCAGCGATGGCGCGCTAAGCTGGGGCGCCTAGCCCGTACTGGAGTCGACCATGCGCCCATCCATCCTGCTGCCGGTGCTGCTGCTTATGTCCACGCCCCTCTTCGCCGACGAACCCAAGACACCGCCCAAACGGCCGGTTCCCTGCGCCGCTGCCGAGCACCGCCAGTTCGACTTCTGGCTGGGCGAGTGGGAGGTGTTCGAGCCGACCGGCAAGGCCGTGGGCCAGAGCCGGATCGAGTCGATACTTGGTGGCTGCGTCATTGCCGAACACTGGACCAGCGCTGGCAATCCGCCGGGTGCCGGCGATGGCCGGAGCTTCAACCTGTACAACGCACAGACCGGGCGCTGGGAACAGTTCTGGGTGGACGCCGGCGGCACCCGGCTCATCCTCAATGGAAATTTCGTTGCCGGCAGCATGGTGCTTTCGGGGCAGCAGCCCAAGGCCGACCCCAAGACCGGCGTCGCCCAGCGCGAGCGCATCACCTGGACGCCCAACAGCGATGGCAGTGTTCGCCAGCTGTGGGAGTCTTCCGGCGACGACGGCAAGACCTGGACGATTGCCTTCGACGGCCAGTACCGACGCAAGGCAAGCCCCTGAGTGAATCTCTACCTGCGCCTGCTTTGGGTGTTGCTGCGCGGACACTGGTTGCCGGCCATGGCCTTTGGCGAAACCCTGGTGCAGCGCTGGCGGGTGTTGCCCAACGACCTCGATGTCAATCTGCACATGAACAATGGCCGCTACCTGACCCTGGTGGACCTGGCGCTGGTGGAATGTTTTACCCGCACCGGTTTCCTGAAGGCGATGGTGAAGAACGGCTGGCGGCCAATGGCGGGTGGCGTGGTGATGAGTTTCCGGCGTGGCCTGAACCTTTTCCAGCGCTACGAGCTGCGCTTCAGCTGGCTGTGTTCGGACGAGAAGTGGAACTACATGGCGGTGGAGTTCGTTCGCAATGGCGTGGTCCATGCGGCCGGCATGATGAAAGGCGGCGCGGTTGGTCGTGACGGGATCATCCCGACCGCACAGTACCTGTCCACGTTTCCCGAATCGGTGCACGAGAAACTGCAGCAGATGTTGGCGCGACCATTGACGGCCGATGTCGTGGCCTGGCGCGAATCGGACCGCGCCTTGATGCAACGCGTGCAGGACGCGCGCGGCTAGGCACGGGCAAGTCGGATCAGGCCATCCGGCGCAAGGTGTCGTCTCGACGGATGAAGTGATGGTAGATCGCCGCCGCGATATGGAAGCCGATGATCCAGTAGAAGATTTCACCGACCTGGCCATGCAGGTCTTCCATGGTCTTGGCCCAGACTTCGTTGGGCGCGAGCAGGGCCGGCAGCGCGATGTCGGTGAACGGCAGGAACACCGACTTGCCATCCAGCCAGGCGGTGGACACACCCATGATCGGCATCGCGATGAAGAAGGCATAGAGCAGCAGATGCATCAGCCCGCCAATGCCCGCTTGCAGCCGCGGCAACGCGGGCGTGATGGCCGGCGCGCCAAAGCGTCGGCGTTGCGCGATTCGCCACCAGGCCAGCATGAACACGGTCAGGCCAATCCAGTAATGCGACTGCACCATCGCATAGCGCGCCGCGCTGCCGCGCTCGAAGAAGTTGCGCTGCTCCATGGCCAGGTAACCGAACGCGATCAAGACGGCCATCAGCCAATGCAGGCGGCGCTGGATGGGGGCGTAGCGGGTGGCATAGGCCATGGTCATTCCACCTTGAAGCTTCGCGTCTGCAGCAAGCTGCCATTCACCGCGACCTGCAATTGGTAATCGCCCACCGGCCAGCCGGTCGGATTGGCAATGCTGAAGGTGGTGGCGGTAGCCGTGGTCGGCGCCAGCGCCTGTTCGGTTTCGGCCACGATGCTGCCATCGGGCGCCAGCCATTTCGCCGACAGACGAAGTCCGTCATGCGCGCCGGTACTCAGTACAGACGCATGGATCTTGTCCTTGGGCGCGAACGTTTCCGCATCGCCTTCCACGATGCGGTCAGCGTCGATGGACGTGCCCAGCAACACCGATACGATCTTGAAATCACCCAGATCCGGCGGCGGTGGCTGTGCGGCGGCAACCGATGAAGCATCCACTTCGGGCGCGTCGGCATCGTTGCCGCCCGCTGTCGCGCTGCCATCGGTATTGGTCGCCGGGCCCTTCTGGCAAGCCGCCAGCAGCGCAGCGACCAGGCAGGCCGCCAACAGGAACAACAGGCGCGATGACAGGCGGGGCAGAGCGGTTTTCACTGGCGCGAGGTCCGTGTGTTGCCGGGCATCAGCCAGCCCGGAGTGGCGCGGAACGGATTGATGTCCAGCCCGCCGCGTCGAGTGTAGCGCGCATACACCGACAGGCGGGAGGGCGCGCAATGCGCGAGGATGTCAACGAATATCCGTTCAACGCAATGCTCGTGGAAGTCGTCCTGCCCGCGATACGACACCAGGTAGCGCAGCAGTCCGTCGCGGCCCAGGCGCGGGCCCTGGTAATGCACTTGCACGCTGGCCCAGTCGGGCTGCCCGGTCACCGGGCAATTGGACTTGAACAG
>JBBRXD010000195.1:0-4751 GCA_038248775.1 Lysobacterales bacterium
AAGAAGGCTGCTAAAAAGGCTGCCAAGAAGCCGGCGGCCAAGAAGGCTGCCAAGAAGCCGGCGGCAAAGAAAAAGGCTGCTAAGAAGCCTGCTGCCAAGAAGAGGGCTGCCCCGGCTGCGCCGATGGCACCTGTCGCGCCGGCGATGTAATCCGGTAATCCCGATAGCTGTAATCTCGACTCTCTCCCCGTGTAGCCCAGGCGGGGAGAGAGACTTTCCCGGGTACGGAAAGTACCGAAAGAACAAAGCGCCGAAAGGCGCTTTTTTCTTTTTCCCGGCACGGCCACTTGTCGGCGCCGGGGGAAGCGACTGCGCTGGTCGACTCGGCGTAGCCGCTCCTGCGGACTCAGAGTCGACCGGTTGGCCATCCATGGCCACGGCCGGACAATTGTCCGGCCATCTGCGCAGTCACTCCCCCCGTCACCGCCAAGCGTCCGTCAACGACTCACGAGGTGTCAGGAAGAAAAGAATCCCGCCGTCGCGAGGATTGCTGCGACTCACGTCAGCGCGAGATTCTGCTCAGACCAGATTGGTTGCGACTCCGCTTCTGCTCTTTCCAACCTACCAACGCCCGTACACGACGGCTGGTGGCGACGGGGGGTATGACTTCGGAGGTGGCCGGACAATTGTCCGGCCGGGGCCAGGGATGGCCGGCCGCACGCCCCTGAGTCCGCAGGATGCGGCTACGCCGGGGCGGCCGTAGAAGTTATGCCCCCCGGCGCCACCAGTCGTCGGACAAGGACAGGAATCAGTCGTGGGTTTCGTCGTCTTCCACGCCGAGCCAGTTCTGCGTGGGCAGGCCGAGCACGCGATCCATCAGCGACGGCAGCAGACCCGAGGGTGCGGCGCTTTCGCTGTTCCACAGGACCACGATGCCCACGTCTTCGGCGGGAAGCATGGCGATCAGGCCGCGGTAGCCCTGCACTGCGCCACCGTGGAAGACCATGGTGTGTCCGGAGTAATTGAACACTCGGAAGCCCAGGCCGTAGTACGCGTTGTTTAGCCGCGCGCGACGCCACGGCGAGCCGCGCAGTTCACCCGGCGTGTTCACCTGGGGCACATGGATCTGGTCGAGGATGCTGTCGCTCAGCACATCCTGGCGATGCCCGGTCTGGGCGATCACCCACTGCGCCATGTCGTGGATGCTGGCGTTGACGCCCGCCGCCGGTGGCACGCGGTAGTAGGTGTCTTTCGGTTTCACAGGCACCCAGCCGCCCTTGCCGCGCACGTGCGGACGCGCCCAACTGGTGCTGGCTTCCAGCGCCTCGCGTCCGTAGGTGCTGTTGTACATGCCCAGCGGATGGAAGATCCGCTTCTCGACCTGGTGGGAATAGAAATCGCCGGTGGCGGCGAATACCAGGTCGCCAATCAGGCTGAAGGCGACGTTCTGGTAGGCGTAACAATCGCCGGGCGTGCAGGCCATCGGCGCGCTGGACAGACGCTCGGCCAGCAGCGGGAACGGCGCGTTGTTTTCCAGGTCGCGGTCGTAGGTGTTATGGGTCAGGCCGACCCGATGGCTCAGCACGTCGCGCACGGTTACCTTGCTGGCGCTGGCGTAGTCGCGCAGCTTGAAGGCCGGCAACTGGTTGATGATCGGGTTGTCCCAGCTCATCGCGCCTTCCGACACCAGTTGCGCGGTAAGCGTCGCGGCAAAACCCTTCGACAAGGATGCCAGGCGGAATACGGTGTCGGTGTTCGTCCGCTGTCCGCCAGGCGCGCCGGTCACGCCGTAGGCACGCAAGGACACGATCTTGCCATTCTGGACGATGGCCATCGCCAGCCCCGGCAACTTCTTCTGGTTGACCAGTTGCTCGGCCAGTCGCTCGACCTGCCGGGCCGACGCGGTGATGTCGGCAACGCCCGGGCGCGCACGCGCTGTCATGGCCGATGTTGCCGCGCTTGATTCAAGCACCGCCGCTGGGCCGCCGGCAGTTTTCTTCGAGTTTGCAGCCTGGCTGTCCGTCGCGGGAAGCGCGGGGCCCAGCGCCAGGCAAACCAGTGCTGCAAGGCATGCTTTCTTGTGCGTCATGTCCAACGTATGCTTTGCGGTAGTGAAGCGCCATTCTAGCCTTGCGCGTCACACACTGGCCTGAACAACAAAAGGGGTTGCGACATGACGACTGGCATTTTGGTGATCCTGGGCTTGCTGGTGGTCGCTGCCTTCTGGGCCGTCGGTATTTACAACGGTTTGATAACAAGTCGGAACGCCTACAAGAATGCGTTCGCGCAGATCGACGTCCAGTTGACCCGCCGCTACGACCTGATCCCGAACCTGGTGGAAGTCGCCAAGGGCTACATGGCGCACGAGCGCGAAACGCTGGAGGCTGTCATCAAGGCCCGCACCGCCGCCATCACCGGGCTGGCTGCCGCCAAAGCCGATCCCGGCGATGCCGCCGCCATGCTCAACCTCGCCGCCGCCGACCAGGGCCTGACCGGCGCGCTGGGACGCCTGATGGTGGTCAGCGAGCAGTACCCGGACCTGAAGGCCAACCAGAACATGATGCAGTTGTCAGAGGAGCTGGCCTCCACCGAAAACCGCGTCGCCTTCGCCCGCCAGGCCTTCAACGATTCGGTGATGGCCTTCAACAACAAGCGTGAGGTGTTCCCGTCCAGCGTCGTCGCCGGCATGTTCAACTTCGTCGCGGCCGCCCTGCTTGAGATCACCGAGCCGGCCAAGCGCGAGGCGCCGAAGGTTTCGTTCTGAACTTCTTCGAGCGCCAGGACCAGGCGCGTCGCCAGTCGAAGCGCCTGATCATCCTGTTCGCGATGGCCGTGCTGGCCATCGTGGCGGCGGTGGATGTCGTGCTGCTGTTCGTGGCGGGCGGCGCGGGTGAGGACGGCATTTCGCTTGGCGGCCTGCTGGCGGCGAGCGTGGTGACGATCGGCATCATCGGTGCTGCCAGCATGTTCCGCACTGCGTCGCTGCGCACCGGCGGCGCGGCGGTGGCCCAGCAGATGGGAGCGACCCCGGTCGCCGAGGACACCACTGATTTCAACCTGCGCCGCCTGCGCAACGTAGTCGAGGAAATCGCCATCGCCTCGGGCGTGCCGGTGCCGCAGATCTTCGTACTGGAAGAAGAATCGGCGATCAACGCCTTCGCCGCCGGCTATGCGCCCAGCGACGCCAGCATCACCGTTACCCGTGGCGCGCTGAACCGGCTCAACCGCGACGAGCTGCAAGGCGTGATCGCGCATGAATTCAGCCATGTGCTCAATGGCGACATGCGCCTGAACATCCGTTTGATCGGCCTGTTGTTCGGCATATTGGTGTTGGCCATCATCGGCAGGAAGATCCTCGTGCACGGCCGCTTCAGCCGGTCAAAGGACGGCGCGCCACTGATCGCGATGGCGCTGGGCCTGTTGGTGATCGGCTATGTCGGATTGTTCTTCGGCCGGCTGATCAAGGCCGGGCTCAGCCGCCAGCGCGAGTACCTGGCCGATGCCTCGGCGGTGCAATTCACGCGGCAGAGCCGCGGTATTGCCGGCGCGCTGAAAAAACTTGCCGGTCTGCCGGAGGGATCGAAGCTGGCCAATGCCGATACCGAGGAAGTCAGCCACATGTTGTTCGGTGAGGGCTTGAAGCTGTCGAGCATGATGGCCACGCACCCGCCGCTGCTGCAGCGTATCCAGGCGCTTGACCCCAGCTTCAAGGCGGATGCATTGCGTGAACTCGAAGCGCGTTGGTCAATGACGCCGCCGGTCGGCCTGGATGAAGACGCGGCGATGGGCCTTGCTGCGTATGCGCCGCCGCCACTGCCCGGCACGAGCAGCCAGGTCAGCCTGACGCCGCCCGGCGTGATCGCCCGGGTGGGCTCGCCTCGGGCCGATGATTACCGCCGCGCCAGCAGCATCAACGACAACATCCCGGACGTGTTGCAGCGCGCCGCGCGCGACCAGTCCGATGTGATCCCGATGTTGTATGGCCTGCTGCACGCGACGCCGGGCCGGGTGCGCGACGCGCAACAATACGAACTGGTTGCGCGCACCGATCGCCGCTGCGCGGAACAGGCTCTCGATTACGCAGACAGCATGGCCGAGCTCAATCCGATGCTGCGCCTGCCGTTGGCCTCGCTGGCCTTCCCGCTGTTGCGCCGCCGGCCGCGCCCGGAGTTGCAGCAGTTCATGGACACGGTGTTCGCGCTGGTGCATGCCGACGGCAAGGTCGACCTGTTCGAGTACTGCCTGGGTCGGCTGTTGCAGACGCAGGTATCGGAATCACTCGATCCGTCCAGTGCTTGGGTATCGGGTAACAAGCGGCTGGCTGATTGCACGGCGGCCGCCACCACCCTGTTCGCCATCGTGGCTCAGGCGGGGCACGACAATCCGACCGATGCGCCGCGCGCTTACGTCGCCGGCATGGCACGGGTATTCCCTCGCTTGAATGCGCCCTACCAGCCGCCAATCGACACGCTGGGCGCGCTCGATTCGATCTGGCCGCAGCTCGATGCGCTGCAGCCGCTGGGCAAGGAATTGCTGCTGGAAGGCATCGTCACCTCGATCAGCCACGACGGGCGCGTGAGCGTCGCGGAAGCCGAGCTGCTGCGCACCATCTGCGCGTCGCTGCACTGCCCGTTGCCGCCGATGCTGGATCAGCCCGAAAGTGGGAGCGGCCTTGGCCGCGACGCCCTCAAAAGCTGATCGCAGCCAAATGTGGGAGCGGCCTTGGCCGCGACGCCCTCAGCCGGTTATCGCGGCCAAGGCCGCTCCTACACAGGTCAGGGCTGGGGTCGGCCCAGGATCAGGTCGGCGGC
>JBBRXD010000196.1:0-4742 GCA_038248775.1 Lysobacterales bacterium
CCCCACATGAAACCATAGTAGGCGCGCAGGTTGGCGAAACGCTGCCACGTATCGCCGGGCATCTTGCCCAGCAACGACCCCTTGCCGTGGACCACTTCGTCATGTGACAGCGGCAGCACGAAGTTCTCGCTGAAGGCATAAACCAGGCCGAAGCTCATCTTGTCGTGGTGCCAGCGCCGGTGGATCGGATCCTCGCGCATGTACTGCAGCGTGTCGTTCATCCAGCCCATGTTCCATTTGTAATGGAAGCCCAGGCCGCCCACGCTGGTCGGCGCGGACACGCCAGGAAACGCCGTGGATTCTTCCGCCACGGTGATCGCCCCGGGCGTGGCGCTGCCGACGGCCTCATTGACCCGGCGCAACAGCGAAATGGCTTCGAGATTTTCGCGACCGCCGTGGGCATTGGCAATCCATTCGCCGGCAGGCCGTGAATAATCGCGATAGAGCATTGATGCCACCGCGTCCACCCGCAGCCCATCCACGCCATGGCGTTCCAGCCAGTACAGGGCATTGCCGGCCAGGAAATCGCGAACCTCGCGACGGCCGAAGTTGTAGATCAGTGTGTTCCAGTCGCGATGGAAGCCTTCGCGCGGGTCGGCGTATTCGTACAGCGCCGTACCATCGAACATCGCCAGGCCATGCGCGTCCGCGGGAAAGTGCGCCGGCACCCAATCAAGCAACACGCCCAGCCCTCGCGCGTGGCAGGCCGCGACAAATCGGCTGAATCCTTCCGGCGGTCCGAAGCGCGCGCTGGGCGCATACAAGCCGAGCGTCTGGTAACCCCAGGAACCATCGAAGGGATATTCGCTGACCGGCATCAGTTCCACATGCGTGAAGCCAAGGTCCGCGGCGTGTGCGGGCAGGGTGGCAGCCAGTTCATCCCAGGTGGGGAACAGGCCTGCGCCGCGGCGCCAGGAGCCGGGATGCACCTCGTAGATGGAGACTGGCGCGGCGCGCGCATTCGCGCGGGCGCGTTCGGCTGAAAGTGGCAGCGCTGCCGGCAGTGGCGCGATGCAGCTCGCCGTTTCCGGGCGCAGTTCCGAAAAAAACGCATAAGGGTCGGCTTTCAGCGGCAGCAGCACACCGTCGGGGCCGACCAACGCGAATTTGTAGCGATCGCCGATTCCCGCATGGGGTATGAAAATCTCCCAGACACCGGCCAGGTGACGAAGCCGCATCGGATGGCGTCGGCCATCCCAGCCGTTGAAGTCGCCCACCACGCTGGCGCGTCGCGCGTTGGGCGCCCACACCGCAAAGCGAACGCCATCCACGTCGCGCTGCCGAAGTGGATGCGCGCCAAGCAACAGATAGGCGCGGGCGTGCCGGCCTTCGTGCAAGGCCAGCAGGTCGGCATCGGACAGTTGCGGGCCGAAGGCATAGGTATCGGCCAGCACCTGTTCGTGGCCGTGCTGCCACGCCACCCGCAAGCGGTAGTCGAAGGGCTTGCGCCGACGCGGCACCGCAGCTTCGAACAAACCCTCTGGATGGCGATGCTTCAATTCGACCAGCGCTGTGCCGGTGCGAGCGTCCTGCAGCACGACCGAGTTCGCGCCAGGCAGCAGGGCGCGAACCCACAGGCGACCGTCATCCGCCGCGTGCATTCCGAGCACGGCAAAGGGATTGGCATGCTGTCCGCCGACCAGGGCGAGAACCTGGGCCTCGTCAATCAAACGCGTTCTCCGTTGCGGCGCCGACCGTGGGGCCGGTCCGACTCATCCGGCCGCCGGCACGCGCCAGACCTGCCCAAGATAGCGCGCGATGGTCTGGTCCGCGGAAAACTCGGCCATCGCCGCAATATTGAGCAAGGCCCGGGCCGCCCAGGCGTCCGGCTGCGCAAACAGGGTGTCCACCTCCGACTGCGCCTGCAAGTAGGATCCGAAATCCGCCATCAGCAGGTAGTTGTCCTGGCTGAGCAGCGAATCGGTGAGCGGGCGGTAACGACTTTCGTTGCCACGCGAGAACTGGCCGCTGGCGATGGCGTCCATTACCCGCTTCAGGCTCCGGTTTTCCTCCACGTGCAGGCGCGGGTCGTAGCCCAGGGCCTTCACGTCGCTTACCTGTTGCGTGGATAGGCCGAAAACGAACATGTTTTGCTCGCCCATCGCCTGTGCCATCTCGATATTCGCGCCGTCCCAGGTGCCGATGGTCAGCGCCCCATTCATTGCGAATTTCATGTTGCCGGTGCCCGAGGCTTCGGTACCGGCCATTGAAATCTGTTCGCTCAGGTCCGCGGCCGGGATGATGGCTTCGGCCAGGCTGACCGAATAATTGGGCAGGAACACCAGCTTCAGGCGGCCGGCCACCCGAGGGTCGGCATTGACGACGCGTGCAATGTCGTGCGCCAGCTGGATGATGAGTTTCGCCGAGTGATAGGCGGATGCCGCCTTGCCCGACAAGATCACCGTGCGCGGCACTACGGGTGCACCCGGTTTGTCGATGATGGCATGATAGCGCGCGACCACGTGCAGCAGGTTAAGCAATTGCCGTTTGTACTCGTGGATGCGCTTGACCTGCACGTCGAACAGGCTGTCGGCATCCACCGCGATGCCGAGTTCGCGGCGTATCAGCTCTGCCAGCGCCACCTTGTTTTGCCGTTTCGTCGCCAGGAACTGCGCGCCCAGCACCGGATCGGCGGCCATCGGCGCGAGCTTGGACAATTCTCCCAGGTCGCGGCGCCAGTCGTTGCCGATGCGCGAATCGATCAGTGACGACAGGCCCGGGTTGGCCTGCATCAGCCAGCGCCGCGGCGTCACGCCATTGGTCACGTTGATGAAGCGGTCCGGGAAGAGTTTCGCGAAATCGGAAAATATCGTCTCGACCATCAGTTTCGAGTGCAGCGCCGACACACCATTGACCTTGTGCGATGCCACGATCGCCAGCGCGGCCATTCTCACGCGGCGCTCGCCGCGTTCGTCGATCAGCGACACCCGCGACAGCATTGCCTCGTCACCCGGGCATCGCTTTGCGACATCAGCCAGGAATCGAAGGTTGATCTCGTAGATTATTTCCAGATGGCGCGGCAGCAGTTCCTCGAACAGGCGCAGCGGCCAGGTCTCGAGCGCTTCGGGCATCAGCGTGTGGTTGGTGTAGGACATCGCCTGGCGCGTGATGGTCCAGGCCTCGTCCCAGGCCAGCCCGTGCACATCGGTCAGCAGCCGCATCAACTCTGCCGGCGCCAACGCCGGATGCGTGTCGTTGAGATGGATGGCATTGCGACGACCAAGCTGGTGCAGGTTGCCATGTTCGTGGATGTGTCGCGCAATCAGGTCCTGCAACGAGGCGCTGACCAGGAATGCTTCCTGTTTCAGGCGCAGTTCGCGGCCCGCCGGGCTGCTGTCGTCGGGATACAACACCCAGTTCAGGGCATCGGCCTGCACCTGCAGGCGCGCCGCCTGCGCGTGGTCGCCGCGGGAGAACGCCGCGAAGTCGATCGGATCCTCGCTGCGCGCCTGCCATTGGCGCAGCGTGGACACATGCCCGCCGTGATGCGCGGGTACGATGAAATCAAAGGCCTCGGCCACCAGCCGCTCACCCGCAATCCAGCGCCGCGTACCGCCCTCGGTCAGTACCCGGCCGCCGAAACCCACGCGAAAGGAGAGCTCCGGCCGCGGCACGTCCCAGCAGGCCCCGGCCTGCATCCACGCATCCGGCACTTCCACCTGCCGGCCGTCCTGGATCTGCTGGGCGAACATGCCATAGCGATAGCGCAGGCCATAGCCGAAGGAGGGCACGTCGAGTTCGGCGAAGGAGTCGAGGAAGCAGGCCGCCAGGCGGCCCAGGCCGCCATTGCCCAGCGCGGCATCGGGTTCGCGTTCAAGCACGCTGCCCAGGTCCTGGCCGGTCGGGGCCAAGGCTTTTTGAAGCTCGCCGGTCAGGCCCAGCGCCGCCAGGGCATTGCCCAGGGCGCGGCCCATCAGGAATTCCATCGAAAGGTAGTGCACTCGGCGTGCCTGCCCGCCGTCCAGGCGCTGGCGGTCGGCGGCCTGGGTTTGGGCCCAGCGTTCGCCCAGCAATCCCCGGCACGCGGTCGCGGCGGCGCGCAGACAGGCCTCGCGGCTGGCGCCCCTGCTCGACTGGGCAAGCTCCGAGGCAAACGCTTGTGCGAAGGCTTGGGCAAGGGCGGTCTGGGAGTCGGCGGTGTCGGTGGAACTTGTCTTGGCGATCACGGCTAGGCATTGTCTCTGGAAGGCGTGGGCTGCCAGCCGGGCAGGGCACGGAAGGCAGGGTCGGTGGATTATCCCCGAACAGGCGGTTGGATGTAGTTAAATTACGCGTCAGGGTCCATGAGGCCGATCTTAACCAATGGCAGCAAGGGCTAGCAATTGTGCACTTGCAGCAGCCATCGTCAGTCGGATGTCGTTAAACTACATAACGCTGCGGCACGGAGGGGTGACATGGCAGACGTAGGCTTGTCCGGAATCGTCAAGGATTTCGGAGATGTGCGCATCCTGCACGGGGTGGACCTGGAGATCCGGGACGGTGAGTTCATGGTCTTTGTCGGGCCGTCAGGCTGCGGCAAGTCCACCTTGCTTCGGGTCATCGCTGGCCTGGAAGACATCAGTGCCGGTGAACTGACGATCGGCGGACGCCGGGTCAACGACGTGCCCCCGGCCGAACGTGGCATCGCGATGGTGTTCCAGAGCTACGCGCTGTACCCACACATGAATCTCTACGACAACATGGCCTTCGGACTGAAGCTGGCCAAGGTGCCGAAGGACCAGATCGACCGCGAAGTGCAACAG
>JBBRXD010000197.1:0-4739 GCA_038248775.1 Lysobacterales bacterium
CTTGGCCGCGATGTGGGAGCGGCCTTGGCCGCGATGTGGGAGCGGCCTTGGCCGCGATTCATGGTTCTGGGTGGGCCGGTTGCCGGGTATCATTTTCAGTCGCCGCCCGATATCGGCTTGGTGAAAATGATACCCGGCAACCGCCTACCTTCACCTGTGACCAACTCAGCATCAAGGCAACACTCCGAAGTACCGTCGCCAACGCCGGTCGCCCGGCGCCGCCATTCGCACTGCGTGCTCGGTGGGGCAGCCTGGCGATCCTGCGTTCTGCCACTACCCTGTGGGAGCGGCCTTGGCCGCGATTTCTAACGCGAGACTTGGGACCGCGCTGCGCCCGGAAGCAAGCGCGGCCAAGGCCGCTCCCACAGGGTGCGCGCTCTATTCAGCGAGCGTCAGCAGTGACGCGTTGCCACCAGCCGCCGTAGTGTTGATCGTCAACGTCCGCTCGCTGGCGAACTTGAGCAGGTAATGCGGCCCACCGGCCTTCGGTCCCGTGCCCGACAGCCCCTCGCCGCCGAACGGCTGTACGCCGACCACCGCGCCGATCTGGTTGCGGTTCACATAGCAGTTGCCGACGCGCACGCTGCGCACGATGTGTTGCACCGTCGCGTCGATGCGCGAGTGGATGCCGAGTGTCAGACCGTAGCCGGTGGCATTGATCTGGTCGAGCACCTTGTCCAGGTCGCGGGCTTCGTAGCGGATCACATGCAGTACCGGACCGAATACTTCCTGCGTCAACTGCGACAGCGACTGCAATTCATAGGCACGTGGCGCGAAGAAACTGCCGTGGCTGCAGGAATTGGGCAATTTCACCGCCTTGATCAACCTGGCTTGCCTGTCCATGCGGTCCGCGTGGGCGACCAGCACGGCCAGGGCGTCTTCATCAATCACCGGGCCTACATCGGTGGACAGAAGAGCCGGGTCGCCGACCACGATCTCGTCCATGGCGCCGGACAGCATGGTGATGACCTTGTCGGCGATGTCGTTCTGCACGAACAGGATTCGCGCTGCGGAGCAGCGCTGGCCGGCGGAATCAAAGGCTGCCGTCATGGCGTCTTTCACCAGTTGCTCAGGCAGCGCGGACGAGTCGGCGATCAGCGCGTTCTGGCCGCCGGTCTCGGCGATCAGCGTGGCCAGTGGCGCGCGGCGCGCGGCCAGGGCGCGATTGATGGCCCAGGCGGTGTCGGTGGATCCGGTGAACACCACACCGGTAACGCGCGGGTCGCGGGTGAGCGCGGCGCCGACGGTGGCGCCGTCGCCAGGCAGGAATTGCAGCACATCCCCGGGGACGCCAGCTTCGTGCAGAAGCTTGACTGCGAAGAAGGCGGTCAGGTTGGTTTGTTCGGCCGGTTTGGCGATGACGCTGTTGCCGGCCGCCAGCGCGGCGGCGACCTGGCCCATGAAGATGGCCAGCGGAAAATTCCACGGGCTGATGCAGACGAATACACCGCGGCCGTGCAGTTGCAGTTCGTTGGATTCACCGGTGGGACCGGGCAGCTTTTCCGCCTGGCCGAACAGCTTGCGCGACTGTTGCGCGTAGTAGCGGCAGAAATCCACGGCTTCGCGCACTTCGGCCACCGACGCCGACAGCGACTTGCCCGCTTCCTTCACGCACAACGCAATCAGTTCCGGCATGCGCTCTTCCATCAAATCGGCGGCGTGTTCCAGGATCTTGGCGCGCGACGCGGCGGGCAATTTGTCCCAACCGGCGTAGGCGGACTGCGCATTCTTCAACGCCTGTTCCACCTGCGATGCATCGGTCGCCTGCCAGCGGCCGATCTGCTCGCGGCGGTCGGCGGGATTGGTGACCGCGAGGGTGGCGCCCTGGTTTTCGCTGCCGGGAATCAGCGGCGTGGCGTGCCATGGCTTGATGGACGCGTTGACCTTGTCGGCGAGCACGCCCAGTTCCTGGTCGTTGGCTAGATTGACGCCCATGGAATTCTTCCTGTCGGCAAAGATGGCGATCGGTTGCGGGATATGCGGATGCGGCTTGAACTCGTTGGCGGTGACCGTTGCAACCGGATCAGCCACCAATTCGGCCGGCGGGAGGCTTTCATCCGTGATCCGATTCACGAAGCTGCTATTGGCGCCGTTTTCGAGCAGGCGTCGCACCAGGTACGGCAGCAAGTCTTCGTGCGAACCCACCGGCGCGTACACGCGGCAAGGCACCCCCAGGTGCTGCTGGCCGATGGTTTCTGCATACAGGTGGTCGCCCATGCCATGCAGACGCTGGAACTCGAAATCGCGACCCTGCGCCATCTGGTGCACGGCCGCGATGGTCTGTGCATTGTGCGTGGCGAACATCGGATACAACACGTCACTGGCGGCAAGCATTTTCTTCGCGCAGGCCAGGTAACTGACATCGGTATTGGCCTTGCGGGTGAATACCGGATAGCCTGCCAGCCCATCCACTTGCGCCTTCTTGATCTCGGAATCCCAGTAGGCACCCTTCACCAGGCGCACCGGCATGCGCCGGCCGGTGCTGCGTGCCAGGTCGATCAGGAAATCCAGGACGAATGGCGCACGCTTCTGGTAAGCCTGCACGGCAAGGCCATAGCCCTGCCAGCCATCGAGCGACGGATCGGAATACGCGGCAGCGATGACATCCAGCGACAATTCGAGTCGTTCGGATTCTTCTGCGTCGATGGTGAAGCCAATCCCCTGGGCCTTGGCCAGTTGCGCCAGCGAGATGATGCGTGGCACCAGTTCGTCCAGCACGCGGGCGCGCTTGGCGAATTCGTAGCGCGGATGCAGCGCCGACAACTTCACCGAAATCGAGGGCGCGGCGAAGACATCGGGATACGGGCCACCCGAGCCAATGGCGAGGATGGCCAGGCGATAGGCTTCCAGGTAACGCGCCGCGTCGGCGACAGTGAAGGCGCCCTCGCCCAGCATGTCGAAGGAATAGCGGTACGAGGCGTTCTCGCCCTTGCGCGAACGTTCCATCGCCTCGCTGATGGTGCGGCCCATCACGAACTGGTGGCCCATGATGCGCATGGCCTGGCGCACGGCCAAGCGGATCGCGGGTTCGCCCATGCGACCGACCAGGCGACGGAAGGCACCGGCGGTATCGCGTTGGGTTTCGCCGGCCAGGCTGACCAGGCGGCCGGTCAGCATCAGGCCCCAGGTGGAGGCATTGACCAGCACCGAGCTCGAGCGGCCCACGTGCGCATCCCAGTCGGCGTCGCCCAGCTTGTCGCGGATAAGTTTGTTGGCGGTGTCCTGGTCGGGAATTCGCAGCAGCGCCTCGGCCACGCACATCAGCAACACGCCCTCTTCGGAACTGAGGTCGTATTCACGCATGAAGGCTTCAACCATCGCCGGATCGGATGCGCGCACGCGCGTGCGTTGGACCAGGCCAACAGCCGTCGCCTGCACCAGCGCCTGCTCGGCCGCGGGCAGCCGCGCCTGTTCGAGCAGTTCTTCCAGGTGCTCAGTCTCATCACGCAGGTAGGCGGCCGTTATCCGGCGGCGGAGCGGCGACATCGCCGTGGGCAGTTCTGGGCTGATGATGGGTGTCACGGGGGTCCCGGCGGCGGCCAAAGGCGCTGGCAAAGCGCAATTCTAGTCGCCGGGCCGCGGGTCGGCAAAGAAATCAATGCCGTGAAAGTCCGGCGCCGCGAGGAATCCTTCACGATCCGGCCGGTAAGCTTGCTACTTCAGCTTGCCGCCGGCCCAGCCGGGAGCGTAAAATTCGCGTGTTTTGCAGCCTTGTCCCGCCTGCGTCGCCGTTTGCGCGACGCGCGTCCGGCGCGCGGCGGCTTCAACCCCAATTCAGACAGTTCACGGCAACGGCCGATAGGCCGCTGCCCAGCACAGATCACAGTTCGAGGTAGGTCCGATGAATGCAGCGATGAAAGCCCCGCGCCTGGTCCGTTACGCCGCTGGCGTGCTGGCCTTGGCCAGTTCCTCCGCCTGGGCCAATGCGACCGACCCGGCGCGCTGGCAGCTGAACATGACGCCCGGCGTCACCGCCACTTCTCAAAACGCCTACCACGCGCACATGATCATGCTCTGGATCTGCGTGGTCATCGGCGTCATCGTGTTCGGGGCGATGGCCTACGCCATGTTCAAGTTCCGCAAGTCCAAAGGCGCGGTACCGGACACCAATTTCACCCATAGCACGACGCTCGAGGCCCTGTGGACGGTCATTCCGATCATCATCCTGATCGGCTCGGCCATCCCGGCCACGCGCATGGTGGTAGCCCAGTACAACGCCGACCACAACGCCAAGCCGGCCGAGATGACCATCAAGATCACCGGCTACCAGTGGATGTGGCGCTACGAATACGTGGGCCAGGACGTTGACTACATCAGCCGTCTGGATCGTGAATCCGACCGGATCCGCCAGGCAGGCTCGATTCCCGATGCCAAAGCCGTCCCGCATTACCTGCGCGAGGTTGACCGCCCGCTGGTACTGCCGGCCGATACCCGGGTCCGCTTCGTGATTACCGCCGACGACGTGATCCACGCCTGGTGGGTTCCGGCCCTGGGCTGGAAGCAGGACGCCATTCCGGGCGTGATCAACGAGGCCTGGACCGAGGTCAGCGAGCCGGGCACCTACCGCGGCGTCTGCGCGGAACTGTGCGGCAAGGATCACGGCTTCATGCCGATCGTGGTGAAGGTCCTGCCCAAGGCTGAGTACCAGACCTGGCTGGCCCAACAGAAGGCTGCCAACGGCGAAACCGCCGCAGCCGTCGCCGTCCAGTAATCCACCGAATTCGAATCGAAACATTCCC
>JBBRXD010000198.1:0-4683 GCA_038248775.1 Lysobacterales bacterium
AAAGGGCAGCATCGCTGGGTTCCAGGCCGGTCTCCGGACTTGCCAGGGACGTCGATGGACTGACGCCGGATCCTTCGCCTTCCCAGGCGAACCCAGTGGCTTGATGAAGGAGTTTCCTGGCTTACCGTTGCGGGGGCAGTGCCGGAGTCTCACCGGCTTCCCGAGCACCTGGGACGCCGGGATTGTAATTCATTCCGTCTTCACTCGTCGCGGTCGGCGTCCAGTCCTTCGAACTCGCCATCGCTGCCGGTGCGCAGGTGCAAGCTGATCGGCCGGCAGCAGACTGGGCAGTCCTCAATGTATTCGGACTCTCCGCCGGACGCATCGGCCAGGGCTTCGAAGCGCTCGCCGCAGAACGGGCATCGGACGAAAATGGAATCGAGCATGTCGGCTGCCTCGCGGAAGTGATCGGCCAGGCCCGGTCAATCAGGCAGGAATAGCGATATCACATCATTGGTGAACCGTCGCCCAAGTTCGGTGGGCACGATACGGTCGTCCGACTGTTGCAACCAGCCCATCACCATCGCGTGTTGGAGTTCGCTGCGAATGACGTCCCGGCCCAGGCCGGTGCGCGATTCGAAATCGCCCAGGCGAAAGCCCTCGACCAGGCGCAGCGCATTGAGCATGTAATCAAAGGGCAATTGCGTCGGCGCAATCGGATCGTCGCCGCCGATCCGGCCCGGGCCGGCTGCCTGCGCCAGGAACTCGCGTGGATTCTTCACCTTCCAGCGGCGCAACACTGAACCGTCGGCACCTGAGGAAATCTTGCCATGCGCACCTGCGCCAATGCCCAGATAGTCGCCAAAGCGCCAGTAGTTGAGGTTGTGCGCGCATTGCCGGCCGTCGCGCGCATACGCCGACACTTCATATTGCCCGTACCCCGCATCAGCCATGCGCTCGATGCAGCGCTCCTGCATATCCCAGGCATCGTCCTCCAGCGGGATGCCGGTGGGCGGTCTCGCGGCGAAGACGGTGTTGGGTTCGAGTGTCAGCTGGTAGTGCGACAGATGCGTGGGTGACAGCGCGATGGCACGTTCCACGTCGTGCAGGGCCATGGCCAGGTTCTGGTCGGGCAGGGCGTACATCAAGTCGAGGTTGATGTTGTCGTAACCGGCGTCCTGCGCCAGCTTCACGGCTGTTTCGGCCTGCGCGCTGTCGTGGATACGCCCGAGCCGTTGCAGGCAGCCGTCGTCAAAGCTCTGGATGCCGAAGGAAAGGCGGTTGACGCCTGCTGCCAGGTAGCCTTCGAAGCGACCGTGCTCGGCAGTGCCGGGATTGCACTCCATGGTAATTTCCGCACCCGGCGCGAAGCGCAGTCGCGACGATGCCGCCGCCAGGATCTGGTTGATCGCTTCGGGCGGAAACAGGCTGGGTGTGCCGCCACCGAAAAACACGCTGTGTACGGTGCGGCCCCAGACCAGCGGCAGGTCCTGGTCGAGGTCGGCGACCAGCGCGTCCACGTAATCGGCGATCGGCAGCACATCGGGTTGCTGGTGCGAATTGAAATCGCAATACGGGCATTTGCGCACGCACCACGGGATATGGATATACAACGATAGCGGTGGTGGGCGAAGCGTCACCGTCGGGCCGACGACAGACGGGCCTGGCTCGGCGCTCACGGCTGGAAACGCGCTTCGCGCAGCCGCGTGCGCAACTGCGCCAACGCCTGGCCGCGATGGCTTACCCGATTCTTGGTGTCGGGTGGCAATTCGGCGGCGCCCGCTTCCAATACGGGATCGAAGAAGATCGGGTCGTAACCGAAACCGCTGGCGCCTCGTGGCGCGTCCAGGATCACGCCTTCCCAACTGCCTTCAACGATCACCGGTTGCGGATCGGCCGCGTGGCGAAGCACGACGATGGTCGAATGAAAGCGCGCCGTTCGTTGTCCGGCGGGAACGCCGGCCATTTCGCGCAGTACGCGCGCGATGTTGCCGGCGGAGTCGCCGTGCAGGCCGGCGTAATGGGCGCTGATCAACCCGGGCGCGCCGCCGAGAGCATCGATCACCAGGCCCGAGTCATCTGCCAGGGCCGGCAGTCCGGTCATGGCGCAGGCGTGGCGCGCCTTGATCAATGCATTTTCGACGAAGCTCAAGCCGTTCTCGATGGCATCGACCACGCCCAGTTCGCCCTGGGTGACCAGGCGCATGTCGAGGTCGGCGAGCAGCGGTTGGATCTCCGCCAGCTTGCCGCGATTCGAGGTGGCCAGGACCAGCGTCTTCATCGCCTGCGCCGCGTCAGGCGGGCAATCCGAGCGCGGCGCGTTGCATCGCCACTAACTCAGTCACGCCTTTTCCTGCCAGCGCGAGCAGCGCGTCGAGCTCGTCGCGACGGAAGGCGTGCCCTTCAGCCGTGCCCTGCAGTTCTATGAAGCCGCCGCCATCGTTCATCACCACATTCATGTCGGTGTCGCAGTTGGAATCTTCCGCATAGTCAAGGTCCAGCACCGGCTGGCCCTGGTAGATGCCGACCGAAATCGCCGCGATGGCGCCAAGGATCGGGTCGCGGGTGAGGTCGCCGCGTTTCCTGAGCAGCGCGATGGCATCGCACAGCGCCACATAGGCGCCCGTGATGGCGGCGGTGCGCGTGCCTCCGTCGGCCTGCAGCACATCGCAATCAAGCGTGATGCTGCGCTCGCCCAGGGCGCGGCGATCTACGCAGGCGCGAAGCGAACGACCGATCAGGCGCTGGATTTCCAGCGTGCGGCCACCTTGCTTGCCGCTGGCGGCTTCGCGATTCATGCGCTCGTTGGTCGACCGCGGCAGCATGCCGTACTCGGCGGTCACCCAACCCTCTCCCTTGCCGCGAAGGAAACCTGGCACGCGGTTCTCCACGCTGGCCGTACAGAGCACCCGGGTATCGCCGAAGCTGATCAGCACCGAGCCTTCGGCATGCTTGGTGAACTGGCGTTCGATGCGGACATCGCGCAGCTGGTCGAAGGCGCGGCCGCTGGGCCGGGTGACAAGGGACATGGGCTGATCCGACAAATTCTGGTCTGCTAGATTACCATTCACGCCCAGCCCTGCCGGGCCCCGTGGAGCGCCGCCCGCCATGATCCGCAGCATGACCGCCTTCGCCGCCTGCGAGCGCGCCGCCACCGGCGGCCAGCTCAGTTGCGAACTGCGCTCGGTCAACCATCGTTTCCTGGAACTATCGGTCCGCGCGCCGGAAGAGCTGCGCCCGGTAGAAGCGGCCTTCCGCGAGCGGGTCGCGCAGAAGGTGTCGCGCGGCAAGGTTGACCTGTCCTTGCGCCTGCGCGCAGCGCCAGGCGCGCGCGCCGCTTTGACAGTCAATGATGAACTGATGTCGCAACTGGCCCTGCTGGCACGTCGCCACCATGCCCAGTTCCCGGATATGTCCATCGATTTTGTCGAACTGCTGCGCTATCCCGGCGTGGTCGAGGAAGCCGAACTCGATGCGGCGGGACTGCAGGCCGATGCGATGGCACTGCTCGACCAGACCCTGGCCGAATTCGTCGCGGCGCGCGAACGCGAAGGCGCCAACCTGGCAGCCGTCATGCGCGAACGCCTCGACGGCATCGAGCGGATCGCCGCACAGGTGAAGGGCTGGCTTCCGGAAATCCGGGCCGCGCTGCGCGCCAAGCTCGATGCCCGCCTTGCCGACCTGAAGTTGCCGCTCGATCCCGGACGCCTCGAGCAGGAAGTCGTGTTGAACCTGCAGAAGATCGACGTGGACGAGGAACTCGACCGGCTGGCCAGCCATGTTTTGGAAGCGCGCCGCGTCCTGGGCCTGCCCGAAGCCGTGGGCCGACGGCTGGATTTCCTGATGCAGGAATTCAATCGCGAGGCCAATACGCTCGGGTCCAAGTCGGTCGATTCGCGGACCACGCAGGCCGCGGTGGAGCTCAAGGTGCTGATCGAACAGCTCCGCGAGCAAGTCCAGAACCTGGAGTGAGCATGCGCGGAACCCTTTTCATCGTCGCTGCGCCATCCGGCGCAGGCAAGTCGAGCATAGTCAATGCGGTGCTGAGGGATACGCCCGGCATCGCCCTGTCGATCTCCTACACGTCGCGCGCGCCGCGGCCCGGCGAACGCCACGCGCAGCACTATAATTTCATCGGCGTTGACGAATTCAAGCGGATGATCGCGGCCGGTGATTTCTTCGAACACGCGCTCGTGCACGGTGATTACAAAGGCACGGCTCGCCAGTCGGTGGAGCCGCAGTTGGCTGCCGGCCTGGATGTCCTGCTCGAGATCGACTGGCAAGGCGCCGGCCAGGTCCGCCAGCAGATGCCCGACGCCCTCAGCGTCTTCATCCTGCCGCCGTCGCGGCACGCGCTGGAAACGCGCATGCGCAGCCGCGGGCAGGACAGCGAGGCGGTGATCGCCCAGCGGTTGGCGGCGGCGCGCGAGGAAATGAGCCATTACGGCGAATTTGATTTCCTGATCGTCAATGACGATTTCGAGACGGCTGTGCGGGAGATGCAATCGGTCTTCATCGCCAGCCGGCAACGCATTGCGGTCCAGTCTGAGCGGCATTCGGAGCTGATCAGGGCGTTGTTGAAGCCCGACTGAGAAGCTGATTGTGGCGAGGGGCGATCGCCGGCTTTCATTTTGAGTCGCTGCCCGATATCAGCTTGGTCCAAATAAAATCCGGCGCTCTGTCACCGCCATGTGGGAGCGGCCTTGGCCGCGATTCTTTCCAATCGAAGCGCTGTCCCCACCC